>FR881969.1:5168-15266 GCA_000435615.1 Firmicutes bacterium CAG:238
GGCGGCATTATCTGCATGTGCCAGGAGCCGATACCGATTGATGCCGACAATTGTTTCATTCCGAGCAATCTAATTTGATCGCATACTGCTTACTGAATAAACAAAAGGGTAGAAACCGTGAATTCGGCTCTACCCGTTTTGGTTTCTGTTTAGTTCTCGGCTTCTTCGCCTTCCGGGGTTTCTTCCGGTCTTCTGTAGGTAATCAGGTCCTCTGCGATTTCATGTGCCGCGATGGATACCGGTCTGTCGATGTCCACATCGGTCAGAATCGGCTTGCCGTCGATAATGTCTCTGGCTCTCTTCGCAGCCAAAATAACGAGTGTATATCTGCTGTCTGCTTTCTTTCTGATTTCGTTAATGGATGGATATAACATTATTCTTCCTCCTTATATCTCTTTACCAGTTCCTCTGCGGTAATGGTCACTTTTGAGTGTTCCGCGATTACGATGGATTTTACTCTCGAAACCGCCTCGTCCAGTTCCCCGTTTACAACGCAGTAGTCATATTTCTCGATAAATGACAGCTCCTTCAGCGTTTCTCCCAGCCGCATTTCAATTGCCTCAGCCGTCTCCGTTCCGCGTCCCGTAAGGCGCTTGCGAAGTTCAGCCATCGACGGCGGCAGGATAAAGATGAAAACCCCGTCCGGGTAATTTTCTTTCACCTTAAGAGCGCCCTGGATGTCAATTTCCAATATGACATCAATGCCTTGCTCAAGCTTTTGGATGACCGGTTCTTTCGGCGTTCCGTAGCGCCTGCCGTAAACTTCGGCATGTTCCAGAAAACCGTCTTTGCTTATTCTGTCCAGGAATTCCTCTTCGTCCACAAAATAGTAGTGTACCCCGTGAATTTCTCCTTCGCGCGGTGCTCTGGTCGTCATCGACACGGAAAGCTGCAGATCCGTCTGCGCCAAAAGCTCCTTGCAGATGGTTCCTTTGCCTGCTCCGGATGGTCCTGAAAGAATAAAAAGTTTTCCGGCATGTTTCGTGTTTAAATTCATCAAAAGCTCTTCTCCTGCATTTTGTCATTGGTTTCGTTAACTCTGAAAAGATATTTTATCACAGTTTTGCAATTTTTTCAAGCTTTAATTACTCGATGTTCTGTACTTGTTCTCTTATTTTTTCAATCTCGCTCTTGATTTCAAGCATATAGCCGGTAATCGTGATGTCGTTCGCCTTGGAGCCGATAGTGTTTGCCTCACGGTTCATTTCCTGAACGAGGAAGTCGAGCTTCTTGCCATCCGGCTGCGTGCTCTTCGTTACGATGTTTTCAAGCTGAATCAGATGGCTTCCGAGTCTCGTAATTTCTTCATCAATCGCACATTTATCCGCAAAAATCGCCGCTTCCACAAGAATCCGGTCCTCCGGCACTTCGATGCTGCCTCCGATGAGCTCTGTAATGCGTTCGCGAAGTCTTGCGGTGTAGTCGATGGAAACCTGCGGTGCTCTTTCCGCAATCTTATCGAGAATGCTGCGGATGCTGCGGCCTTTTGCGATTAAGTCTTCCGCAAGCTTTTCTCCTTCGACTGCTCGCATTTTTTCGAGGTTCGCTGCTGCTTCTGCTACCGGAATCAGAATCGCTTTCGTGATTTCCTCTTCATCTTCTACATCCGGGATTGCTTTCATTACATCCGGAAGCCCTGCAAGGAACTGCAGGGTGATATCGCCTTCCACGCTGAACTCTTTTCGCAGTTCAAGCAGATTTTCGTAATACTGCTTGGCAATCATCGTGTTGAGCTTGATATTCACATCGTTTTCGGTTATGTTCTCTACCATGATGGAGACATCCACTTTACCGCGCCGGATGCGCTCCTTAACCGCATTCTTTACCTTATCCTCCGCGAAGCCGTAGCGACGCGGCATTTTGATGGAAATGTCGGAATATCTGTGGTTTACCGATTTGATTTCCACTGTGATATTCCGCTTTCCGTCCGTGTATTCGCTTCTTCCGAAGCCTGTCATGCTTTTGATCATACCTGTTTTACCTCGTTTCTTTTCGTATTTTTGTATGATTCTATCCTCCATTGTACAGGAAAAACGCGTGGGTTGCAAGATGCGGTTTTTGCTTTACAATGTATCTTAATTGCGTTTATAATATTTTGGGGACTATTTAGGGAAACTCAATACAGGAGGTAATTATGGCATTTGACGGAATCGTCACGCGGGCAATGGTCCGCGAACTTCAGGATAGAATTTTACTTGGAAAAATCGAAAAGGTTTATCAGCCCGAGGCGGATGAACTTGTTTTTCACATACACACAAAGAATGGCAATGTGAAGCTTTTAGCTTCAGTAGGCTCGGCACACGCGAGAGTCTGCTTTATCACGGAAAATCCGGTCAATCCGCCGGCACCGCTCGCATTCTGTATGCTTCTTCGCAAGCACCTGCAGGGCGGACGCATTACGGAAATTACCCAAAAGGACTCGGAGCGCATCATCGAAATTTCACTTGAAACGCTCAATGAACTGGGCTTCACGATGTCAAAGAAGCTCATATTTGAAATCATGGGCAAGCACAGCAACATCGTACTCATGGACATCGCAAGCGGCAAGATTATCGACTCGATTAAGCGCGTCAGCTTCGATGTGAACCGCGTGCGGCAGATTCTGCCCGGCATGATTTATCAGTACCCGCCGGCACAGGACAAAATCCCGTTCCTGGAAATTTCGGCGGAGCAGCTTGAGGCTCTTCCCGCAGACGGGAAATCGATTCTCAGAAGTGTCGGCGGAATCGCACCTGCCTTCGCAGAGGAACTGGCACTTCGCGCAGGTGTGCAGCGCAGCGGCTATCTGTCGGATGTTTTGGCAGCGATTGAATCGCCAAATCATGCCGATGCTCGCGTGTACCTCGATGAGAGCGGCGCGCCGATTGACTTTTATCCGGTAGCCCTCTCAGAGCTTGAAGAAAGCTGCACGGTGCAGCACTTTGATGATCTTAGCAGTGCGATGGAGTTCTACTTCGGAAAGAAGGAATCTTCCAATCAAGGCCGCCAGAAATCCCACGATCTCATAAGGTCGGTAAACGCTCTTCTCGACAAAATGTACCTCAAGAAAAAGCGTCTTTCCGAGGATCTTTTGAAAGCGGAAAATTCGGAAGATTTGAGGCTTTACGGGGAGCTTTTGACCGCAAACATTCACCTGATTCAGCCCGGAATGAAATCCGTGGAAGTCACAAACTATTATGACGGCTCGACGCTCTCGATTCCGCTGGATGTCAAGCTCAGTCCATCGAAAAACGCCCAGCACTATTTCAAGAAATACGGCAAATCAAAGACTGCCATCAAAGAAAAACAGATTCAGCTTGACGAAAACGAAGCCGAAATCAAGTATCTGGAATCCGTGCTTTCTTTCCTTGAAAATACCGATGATGTAGCTGAAATCGAAAGCATTCGCGCAGAGCTTGTCGAGACGGGTTATATCCGCAGACGCAGGCAGGCAGGCGGCTTCAAGGAAAAGAAATATAAGCCTGCCCCTTACCGCTACACGCTTTCCAACGGCATGAGCGTTCTGGTCGGCAGAAACAACAAGGAAAATGATATTTTGACCTTTAAGACCGCAGGAAATAAAGACCTGTGGCTTCACACCAAGGACATTCCGGGCTCGCATGTCATCGTCCAGAGTGGCGGCGTCGAGCTTGACGAGGAAGCGGTCTGGGAAGCTGCGGCGATTGCCGCTTACCACAGCAAGGCGCGCACTTCGGAAAATGTCCCGGTCGATTATGTACAGATAAAGTACATCAAAAAGCCCGCCGGCGCAAAACCCGGCATGGTAATCTTCACAAACAACCGCACGGTTTATGTGAATCCCGCAGTTCCGAAATAAACAAAATCGGCAGCCTTCGTCGGGCTGCCGCAAAAGCCTCCCGGAAATCGCATTACATCGTAGTCCGGGAGGCTTTTTCCTAAACTTTTATTTTTTCTATGCGACAACAACTATCAGGTTGTTGTCCTCTTTATATACCGGAATGTACACTTTATGTCCAAGTGCGAACAAGGTCTGAATATACGGATCATCCTCTATTCCCTCCGGCGAAAAGCCATTTGCCATAAAGAACGCCGCCTTTTGCTTTGAAATTGCCTTTTTTATTGAGCGATAAAACGCGCTCTCCTGCATCTGCCGAAGCAAGTCGTCATCTGTTTTCCCCTTATATTCGGCAATATATGCCGCCGATTCCGTATATTGCAGAGGCTCAGCATCCGGCGGAAGAAAATGCGCGGCAGACCAGTCCAGTTTCCCGTCTCTTTGTAGCTCGAGCATCTGTGAAACCGCTTGCGGCTTTGTGTGCAAAACGCTCCAACCGACCATTTCGTCTTTTGCAGCATCGTACAGACGCGAAACAACTTTAAAGATCCCTCTCAGTTTCTTTTCGTAATCCGCTTTATCTGTTTGACTTCCGGCAAAGATATTGGACGCAAAACTGCACACAATCGTCGGATCGTGCCTATGCACCGCTGCTTGTTCCGCAAGCTCCGACAGGACCGCATACTGTATTTCCACATCGTTTGAAAGAATTTCTTTTAGACAGGATTCTTCCGGCAGTCTTTCCTGATCAGTATTTTTGCTTATGTCTGTATCCATAGTAAAGGAAACAATATACGGAAGATAATCCTCCCAAAGTTCTTGCAGCGTGATCTTTTTCATGGCATTCACTCCCTATGCTTATTCACTTTTAATCGCTTCCAGTGCTGAAATTTTAACCGCCTTATTTGCCGGATAATAACCCGAAGCGAGACCGATAAAAATTGAAAATACGATTGCAAACGCTACCAGCCATACCGGAATTACCGAAATTCGGCTGACACCTTCGCCACCAAAGATTGCCTGCAGCAGAGCTTCTTTCGTAAAGCCCATGCCGATAGAGACAATGTTGATTCCCCACGATATCAGGAAACTGAAAACACTGCCGACAATTCCGCCCAAAAGTCCGATTGTACCGGCTTCCATCAGGAAAAGCGCACGTATATCTCTTACATAACAGCCGAGCGATTTCATAATGCCGATTTCCTTGGTTCGCTCGGAAATAGACATAATCATCGTGTTGGTAATGCCGATTGCCGCTACAAAGAGGGAAATCGCGCCCAATCCGCCGAGCATCAGCTGCATCTGGCGGGCACTCTTCTGCATTTCCTCACGCATGCTTGCCATGGAATAGGTATTGTACCCCATTGCCTTAATCTCAGACTCCACATCGCCAACGGTATTGATATCCGTTGCCTTGACACTCATGCTTGTGTATTCCGTCTTTCCCGGCGGAAGACCTGTAATTTTAGATATAATATCTTTTAAGGTATCAATGCTGATCATCAGCCCCTGAGAAGTTTCATATCCTTTGCCGTAATCTTCTTTTACTCTTCCGGTTATTTGAATCTCTCTTTCATATGAGTTTTGGTTGGAATCCGTGAATTTAAGCGTTATCGGCGCGTTCATCAGATTGAAATACGGATCCGGATAAACGGGATCTTTGATTTCCCTGCCCTGTTCATCGTACTTTGCCGACCAGTAATCAACCGTGTTGCGGCCGTCCGGCAGAAGAGTATCTTTGAACGCATAGGCAAAAAACTGCCCGGCAACCGCTTCGTCCTTGCCTTTTCCCGCCGTTTCGCCTTCGACGAATTCATACCCCATGGACTCGAGTGCTTCCGTATCCACGCCTATGAGTGGCAGCCAGTCCGTATTCGCATATCTCTGATTGGCTCCTGCATATGCCCCAACTGTATAATCATAGGCTTCATATTTCGGAAGAATCGCCTGCACGCCTTCAATCTGCGAAAAGCTTTTAATCGCATCATCGTCGAGATTCATTGTTTTTCCGTCCTGTGATGTGCCTTGTGAAACCTCAATTATAGTCAAATCCCCCATGTTTTCAAGCATTTGGTTCTGAGATTCCGTCATCCCGATGCCGATTGACACCATTACGATGATGGAACAGCAGCCTATAAAAACGCCCAAAACTGTCAGGAATGTCCGACCTTTTCTTCTTTTGAGATTCTCGACGCACATATGCCAAATATCTGAAAATCTCATTATTTATCCCCTTCGTTTTCGTTTCCTGCGTCTGCTGTATTTGCCTTGCTGTCTGCAACGCCGGTTCCGTTTAATTCATCGTCCCAGCTGTCCCAAAGCTCCTGCTCTTTCTTTGCTGCTTTTGCTTTCTTTCTCTTTTTGAGAATTACGACAGCTGCGATTCCCAAAACAGCCACGATTGCAACGACAATCCACCAGTTGAATCCGCCTTCTTCCGCATCCGGATTGTCCATTCCCGGATCATCCATTCCCGGGTCAACCGGCTGCATCGCCTGAACATCCATCGTAACCGGGAAAATTCTTTCTTTGGAATCTCCGTTTCCGTCTTCATAGCTTACCTTTATGTCAAAAGTGCTTTCTCCGGCCGCCGCTGCGGTTACCGCAAATGCGATTGTTCCGCTCTTGCCCGGCTCAAGATTTCCGACCGTCTGCATCGGGCTGGATGACTGAACATTTCCTTCGAGGCTTGCTTCCACATTCGCAATATCGGTTTTGCTCTTGTTTACATAGTTAAGTGTAATGCTTATTTCGTCACCTTCGGTTATGTACTCCGGAACAACCGGCTTTGAAATTTCGAACCGGTCCGGCTGATAAACCGGTACGGAAAGCTTAATGTCTGAAGTCGCCTGCGTTCTCTTTTTGTGGTCTACATATTCGTATTTGAAGTTTATGGACACCGGCTGAGCATTGCCTGTAACGGTTTTGAGTGCTTTCATCGGCACCTTTACGACCTGGGAATGTCCCGCTTTGATTTTATCAAAGAAGAAAGAGTTGGACGTTCCGTTCAGCAAAAGGTTTTCTCCTCCGTCCACCGTCACTACGATATTGTCGATGTTAAGTTCGCTGCTCGTGTTTTTGAATTTAAACGAGAAGTTGAAATTGCTGCCCGCAGCGACTGACTGACCGCCATAGTTGAACTTGGTAACGATAATGTTTGGGATAGGGCTTGTGGTCTCGTCATCCTGCTCGCCCGCAGCACCGCTGAGTTTTGCCGGAATGGTGATTCTGCCCTTTGCGCTTCCGCTTGTTGTACTTACTCTGTTATAGTAATCATATTCTACTTCTGCATCGATGTACTGCGTTGCACTCTGAATCGTCTTGAGTGCTCTCACCTGAACGGCAATCGTCACATCCTTGCCAATGTTAATGTTTTTCAATTGGAATGCAGTCGTTCCGCCCACAACGGTCAGTGCATCCGACGGCGTCAATGTGATAATCGGGTTCTGCATAACCGCCTTTCCTACATTCTTGACCGTGATGTTGAGCGTCATGGTTTCTCCCGGTTTGATGTCGTGGGAAAGCTGATTTCTGCTGATGATTGCTTTCGGTGCCGGGATTGGATCCGGTGTGGATGGCTCGGACGGTGTATAGTCCGGTTCTGTGTAAACCTTTGCTTCAGAAATCGGTACTTCGATATTGTCATATCCCGTACCCTTCTGAACCATGAGCTTCAAGCTTTGACCGGTGCCTTTATATTTTAAACCCGTGACTAATATTTCAATTGTTTTGCTTTTTTGTCCTCCTATGGATGCTATTTTATCGATAGTTCCTCCGCTGAAGCTGTCAACGAGGCGCGACGCATCAAGAGTATCACTTTCATCTACAGTCGAATTGCTTTTAATTGTAACTAAAATATCCACCGTATCACCTTTTGTTATCGTGTATGTTCTCGATGTATTTGTCGGAACCTTGTTGAACTTGGTGATTGTATATCCTGTAACTTCAAATCTCGCGGAGCCGCCTGTCGTGTCAGGACCCTCCGTAGCTGCGAAAGCAAATGCACTCATCCCTGTGAGGGTTATTGCAAGTGCCATACATAAAATTAAACCCTTTTTTAAAATTTTTCTCATTTTTTTTCCCCATTCTTATTGCTTATTGTTGTCTGATTCAGCTGCCTGAAGCCCGTTATCGGTCCTTTCGTCGCTTACAATCTGTCCGTCTATCAGCGTCACAATTCGGTCTGCGTAAGTAGTCATTTCCGGATCGTGTGATACCAAAACGATTGTCTGATGAAAAGTCCTCGCAAACCTGCGAATCATTTCCATAACCTCTTTGGTTGTCTTTGAATCAAGGTTTCCCGTCGGTTCGTCAGCGAACACGATTTCGGGTCTGCTGATAAAAGCTCTTGCAATGCCCGCACGCTGCTGCTGTCCTCCTGACATTTGTCCCGGGAAATGATTCATTCTGTTCAAAAGGCCCACTCTGTGAAGCATCTTCTTTGCCTCAAGTTCGCGCACATCCTTCGGAACACCGTGAAACATCAGAGGCATCGCCACATTTTCCACGCAAGTCAGTTCTTTCAGTAAATTGTATGACTGAAAAACAAAACCTATGTGCTCTTGCCGGAATGCCGCAAGTTCATTCTCGTTCATCCTCGGAATGGACCTTCCGTTAATCAGGACTTCACCCCTTGTCGGTTTCTCAAGACCTGCAAGCTGATTCAGCAGAGTACTTTTGCCGGAACCGGATGTACCGAAAATGCAGCATATCTCCCCTTTGTTGATGGAAAGATTTACATTCTTCAAGGCAATCACATGTTCCTCGCCCATTACATAAACCTTACTCAGGTTTCTGACTTGAATAATGGGTCTTCCTCCGGAATCTTTTTTCTCCATAAGTTACCCCTTCCTTATTTAGTTTTTTGCATGAGTGTTAGTACATACATTTGTATTTTATTATATATAAAAAGCAAATACAAGTAGCAAAACGCTAAAGGTACAAATTATTACTTTACATGACTGTATTTTACATTTTTTTCTTTTTTTGCTTTATTTTTCCTTGGTGGTATTGTATGATATTCCTACATCTTAGAAAGGACTTAATTAATCAAAATTAAGGAGGTATAGAAATGAGAAAAATGTGTAATTGCTCGCTATGCGGGAATGAATGCCATATCGTTGCCTTCCACAGAGGCTACGTATGTGAGAGCTGCATTGATTATATTAAGTCGGGTGACTGAGATGTAATTCAATTCAGAGACATTTGAGTGAAATCCCCTTTTGGAGGCCGCAAGCGGCCCTAAATCCCATTATATCTGAGACATGAATGCAGCTGTTCCGAGAGCCGCACCGTCTTTTGCGCGTGAGCGGTGCGGCACTCTCCTTTCACTCCTATTTGTTCTTTGCGGAGCGTCCGGTTCTGTTCTTCTCGACACGCTCCATATGCTTTTGTTTGTTCAGCCTTCTGCGAGTCTTCGGCTTCATAACGGAATATCCGAATCTGCCCAGCGGGGACTTCTTGATTCCGTAATATTCACCGTGCACATAAGCCACAAGTCCCGCCGCCGCAAAGTCAATTTTCCCCTTCGCATCAACAAGCTCCTCGCTTACATGCATACTCACGATCTCGGCGATAAACATGTCGTGCGAAGGATATTCATATACCTGTTTGACTTTGCATTCAAGGTTCACCGGAGCTTCGGCAATCATGGGGCAGCCTACCGCCTCCCCCGGAATTGCCGTAAGATTCATCTCTTTGAATTTGTCAACATCGCGTCCCGATTTCACGCCGCAGTAGTCCGCAGCAAATGCGAGCGGCTCATTTACGAGATTAATTACAAATTCGCCGCTCTGCTTGATAATATCATGTGAATATCTGAATTTTCGCACGGAAATATAAGTCATAGGCGGGTCTGAATTTACAATCCCCGTCCATGCGATTGTGATAATGTTTTTTATAGACCCGTCGCCGCAGGAAACCATAACGGCAGGCACGGGACTGAGCACCGCACCGGGTTTAAAAGTTTTCTTCTTATCTGCCATTTCGTAACCTCTCAAGTAAATTTTGGAATTCCAAAGGTAAAGGCTGACGGAATTCCATGTATTCGCCACTTGTCGGATGCACAAACCCCAGCACCTCGGCATGCAGCATCTGCCCGTTTGACGCAAGTGCTTGCTTTGCCGGTCCGTAAACGGAATCTCCGACAAGCGGATGCTTGATATATGCCATATGCACCCTGATCTGATGTGTTCTTCCCGTTTCCAGCCTTGCCTCTATCAGTGTATATCTTCCGAAACGCTCGGCAACCGTCCAATGCGTGACTGCACGTTTTGAATTTTGTTCCGTAACCGCCTGCTTGA
>FR881969.1:15323-51735 GCA_000435615.1 Firmicutes bacterium CAG:238
GCGTCGACCGTTCCGCTGTCCTCGGTAAAGTTGTTGTACACAAGAGCCTTGTATCTTCTCGTAATGCTGTGCTCCGCAAGCTGCTTGGAGAGCGACTCATGTGCCTTGTTGTTCTTGGCAATCATCAAAAGTCCGCTCGTATCTTTATCTATCCTGTGAACAATCCCCGGTCTGATAACGCCGTTTATGGAGGAAAGTCTGTCCCCGCAGTGATACATGATCGCATTCACAAGCGTCCCCGTATAATTTCCGACCGCAGGATGCACAACCATTCCCTTCGGCTTATTCACAACCAGCACATCATCATCCTCATATACGATGTCAAGCGGGATGTTCTCCGGTTCCACAGAGAGCTTCTCAGGTTCCGGAACGATAATTTCAATCCGGTCGCCTTCGCATGTTTTGTATTTTTTGGAGGTCATAACCTGTCCATTCAGAAGCAGATTCCCTCCTTCTATAAGCTTTTGTATGAAACTCCTCGATGTTTCCGGTAAAAGCAAAGAAAGCACTGAATCAATTCGAGTGCTTTGGTTTTCTTTGTCTATTGTAAATGTGTAGCTATTCGGCTGATCCATTTTTTTCCTCCGTTTTGGTTCCTTCGCTTCCGTCAAATTTGAAGATATACAGAACGAAAAGAAAACATCCGACGCATACGGCTATGTCCGCAATGTTGAATACCCAATTCCACAGGGGCAAAGATGTAAAATCCAGAAAATCCGTTACATATCCCTGCCACACCCGGTCTATCAGGTTTCCTATGCCACCGCCGACAATCAGCTCAATTGCCAGGATCAGTGACCAATGGGCGGTTTGATGTTTCTCCATATACCAAACCGCAGCAGCCATCGCCAGCACCGGAACCGCAATCAGCAGGAGTGTGCTTCCTTCAAATATGCTGAGAGCTCCGCCCGAATTTGAAATATGCGTTATTGAGAAGAAATTCTTTATAACGGGGATCGATTCCCCTACCTGCATATTGCATCTGACTGCGAGCTTGGCTGCCTGATCCGCCAAGATAATCAATGCTATAATCAGATAACGGAATTTTCTCATCTGATGTTCACCATTGTCTTCTTCATTTCGTCTTTTGCGGTTTTGACATCCTCTTCCGGGCTTTCGGTTCGCTCAGCTGTCTTTTCCTCTTTACCGTCCAAATCCGTCATGGAAGCCGGGAGAAAGTCTTTTTCGAAGTCCTCAAACAAATCATTTCCCATGAATTCAAGGCGTTCGAGTTCGGTTTCCAGTAAGTTCTTGTATCTTCCTCTCAGCATTTCAACCTTCGTCCGCATGCGGTTTGCTTCTTCGGTAAGCTTCGAAATGGATTCTTTGGCCTCTTTCGTTATGATTCCGGCTTCCATCTCTGCGTTTTTAAGCAGAATCTCCGCCCTTCTCTCCGCGCTCGCCGCGATATCGTTCATAAGAGACTTTGCCGCTTCGAGGGTTTCATACACCGTTGTTTCCGTATTCATGTGCTTGTCCACCTGCACATGTGCCTTACCCAATTCCTCTTTTAACTGCTTGTTTTCCCTGATAAGCTTCTCCATATCGAGAATCACAAGATCCAAAAAATCATCGACCTCGTCCGGGTCATAGCCTTTCTTAACGCGTGCAAACTGTTTGTTTTCAATATCTGAAGGTGTAATCATCCGTTCTCCTCCTTATCTTCCCGCCCATGGGCTTTTGTTCGTGCCGAAGTCAAATCCGTTTCGTTCCTCTTGGTTGGTTGTAATATCAACCTTTTCAGGCGCAAAAATAAAGATGTTGTTTGCAACCTTCTGCACGTTTCCGTTCAGCGCATAAGTTGCACCGCTGAGGAAATCAAAGATTTTCTTTGCTGTTTCGGTTTCGATTTTTTCGAGATTAATCACAACCGGACGTCTGCCCTTGAGACTGTCAACAAGCTTCGGACACTCATCAAAACTCTTCGGTTCAATCACTACAAGTGTAAACGTGTTTGTTCCTGCGATTGAAAGCTTCTTTTCAAGCGGAATTGCTTTTGGGTTGTCCGGCATTGAAGTTTTTGGCTGGAACGATCCGCTTATCGGCTTTCTGAGGTTTTCTTCTCTGAGAACCTGCTCTTTTGCTGCCTCAATCTCTTCTTCCGTGAATTCATCTTCGGTTACTTCGTCGATTCCTACCAGCTTCTTAAAAGTTTCTGAAAATCCCATATCAGTTTCCTCCCATTTTCTTAGAATAATCTCTGACCCCAAATATAGATGTTCCTACTCTGATTAGCGTGGAGCCTTCTTCAATCGCAACCTCAAAGTCGTTTGACATTCCCATGGAAAGATATTTAAAATCAATTCTCGGGTTGTCGAGTCTGCCGTATTTGTCGTAAAGTTTCTTTACTTCGGCAAAATATTCTCTTGCATCGTCAGGGTTGTCCTCAAAAGGAGCAATGCACATCAGTCCTCTTATCCTGATATTCGGACAGTTTTCCAAAATGCTTTCAATCATCGCACCCGTTTCTTCTGTCGTAATTCCGAACTTGCTCTCTTCCATTGCAGAATTAACCTGAATCAATATATCCATTATAAGTCCGTGCTGAGCGGCACGTTTGTCTATCTCCTCGGCAAGTTTGAGTGAGTCAACCGAATGAATCATGCATACCTTGTCGATGATGTATTTCACCTTGTTTGTCTGAAGGTGTCCGATGAGATGCCATCTTACCGGTTTGACACCGTCATATTTGTTCATGATTTCCTGCACTTTGTTTTCGCCGATGTCTGTAATTCCGCAGTCGATTGCTTCATTTATCTCGTCCACATCATGGAGT
Source organism: Firmicutes bacterium CAG:238 (assembly GCA_000435615.1). Taxonomy (GTDB): domain Bacteria; phylum Bacillota; class Clostridia; order Peptostreptococcales; family Anaerovoracaceae; genus CAG-238. The sequence continues at coordinate 18,100 of FR881969.1, forward strand.
TTGGTCACGGCTACCAAAAGCACATCGTCACCGCTTCTGCCGGAGCGTTTTGCGGCCTCTTCTTTCAGACTGTTTATGTGCGCAATATTTTCCTTAATTGACATCGTATCACTCTCCCTTTAATATCTCATCATAGTTCTTAACGGTGGCGACAGTTTTGCCCTCGTCATCGTAGTAATAATTTTTTTCGACAACGGTTACGCCCTTGTCCGAAGCGAGTATGCTTACAGGCGTAAAATTGTAATTTCCGAATTTGTCTTTGACATATACGCCTTTTTGTCCGTCCTCTTCGACTATGCTCGAAGATTCAAGCAAAATTCCCGTCCTGCTCGATCTTATGAGTTTGCATTTCCGGGTCCTGTATTTATCAAAATATTCATAATACCTGTTACAGGAAAGGATCACTTTCTGCCTGCCGTTTTCTTCCGTCACGGATTTTACTTTCATCTTGAGGCACACTCCGTCATGGAAGTCGACTTTCACATTGTTTCCTGCCTCAAATCCTTCGGCGTCATCGCTTGAAAGCCATGCTGCAAGAAACCACTCCTTATTGTCGACAACCTTAAAAATCTTGTCTCCTGCTTCGACACTGTTTTTCTTGCAGTCGTGTACCTTAAATTCATCCGCCCTCGTCTTTTCCATGTCCGAAAGAGTTATCTTATCAAGATTCTCAGATGTCAGAAGTTTCTCCATACCGTCATAATAATAACTTATGACTCCTCTCTCCTCGGTATAGCAACCCGTTCCCGCAAGCGTAACAACCTTGCTTCCCTTTCTGACAAGCTTCCCCTGAGAAAGTACTCTCTCGATTTTTCCGGCACTGCCGGCACTGTAAACGGTCTCATCCCTTACGAAAAGGCAGTCCGCTTCAACCCCCGATTCAAGCGTTCCGTATTCCGCAATGTACGTCTCCACGAAAATATCCGAAACCCTCGGCACGACATATATGTACAGGTACAGTGCCACAAAAAGCAGGACAAATCCCAATATGCATATTTTTGCTTTCGAATTGCTCTTTTTTGTGTTATTACTCATCACTTTATTTTACCACAACAGCTTGTGCAATACAACCTAATATCTACGCTTTTGACACAATCTCTTCCAGTATTTTTTTCTCGTCTTTTGTCAGGTCTTTTGCTTTTTCGACATATGCCGCAAAAAGATCCGGTCTGCGTTCCTTTGTGAGTCTGAGCGAGTTTTCATACTGCCACAGGTGGATCAGCTTGTGATTTCCGTTCAGAAGAACTTCCGGTACCGCCAGACCCTCGTATTCCCGCGGTTTTGTGTACTGGTCGTATTCCAGCAGCCCGGAATACACCGATTCTTCGGTTGCCGATTCTTTCGTCCCCAAAACCTCCGGAATAAAACGCGAAACACTGTCAATGAGCACCATTGCAGCAAGTTCGCCTCCGGTCAGAATATAATCGCCGATAGAGATTTCTTCCATATCCCATTCATCTATGATTCGCTGGTCAACGCCTTCGTAATGCCCGCAGAGAATCGTCATTTCCTCAACTTCCGCAAGTTCTTCAATCTTTTCGCGGTCAAGAATTCTGCCCCTCGGAGACATGTAAATCATCTTTTTCTTTGGCGTTTCGGGTTCCTTCTCGGATTCTCCGGGTTCAAGTGATTTAAGCGCGTCAAAAACAGGCTGCGGCAGCATCACCATTCCCACGCCGCCACCGAACGGATAGTCGTCTGCCTTGTTGTGCTTATCTGTACTGAAATCCCGTATGTTTATCAAATTAATGTCAAGTATTCCCTTTTCTCCGGCCCTGCCCAGGATGCTGCTTTCGGTTACTGCTGTGAACATTTCCGGAAAAAGCGTCAAAATATTTATTTTCATTCTATTCTACCTTTACTGCCTCTTCGTCTATAAAGCCCGGAATCAGGTGGATTTTCACAGACTTTTCCTCGATACTGACTTCCCTGACAAACTCTCCGACAACCGGAATCAGTGCCTCTTTGCCATTTTTGAGTTCTATTTGATAAATATCCTGTGCGGAATTCTGCAAAACATCCTTGATTCTGCCGATTTCATCTCCGTTTTCTTCGTTTATGACCCTGCAGCCGATTAGATCCTTCACATAAAAAGTATCTTCCGGCAGCTCGCGAAGGTCTTCCTCCGTGATGTACAGGTCGCGTTCTTTGAGTGCTTCTGCTTCGTTTCTGTCATTTATTCCTTTGAGCTTGAGGATTACCATTTCTTTCTGGTATCTCACGCCTTCGATTTCATATTCTTCGTATTTTCCTCTGCGCTCGACCAAAATCTTATCGAGCTCTTCGAATCTTTCTTTGTAATCTGAGTAGTGATAAACTTTCACTTCTCCGCGCAGTGCAACTGCGTTTACTATCTTTCCGATCTTAATTTTTTCCATTTTTCTCCTGCTTATACAACAGGCACATACCTAAACATTTTAATCTTGTCTAAAGTATGTGCCCGAAATTTCGCAATTAAACCGTTACTCTTTTACGATTTCTACTGTCACTTTTTGATTATTTCTTGTGGCCGCAGCCTTAACAACGGTACGCAAAGCTTTCGCAATTCTTCCTTGCTTACCTATCACTTTACCCATGTCTTCAGGAGCGACTCTAAGCTCGATTACCGTTCCTTGGCGGCCTTCGCTCTCAGTCACGACAACGCCTTCCGGGTTGTCTACGAGTGACTTTGCAATTGCTTCAACCAATTTAGTCATTAGCTTTCACCGTTTCCTTATTATTCAATAATTCCTGATTTTTTAAATAAAGTCTTTACAGTTTCTGTCGGCTGCGCACCGTTTCCTAACCACTTTTTAGCCTTTTCTGCATCGATTTTGATTTCCTTCGGGTCTGTCATTGGGTTGTAGTAACCGATTTCTTCGATGAACTTACCGTCTCTCGGTGCTCTTGAATCTGCTACAACTACTCTGTAAAAAGGCTTCTTGTGTGCACCCATTCTCTTTAATCTGATCTTTACCATTTTTAAAATCCTCCTTAAAATAATCCTTTAAATCTTTTATTCTTTTTCATAAAGCCCGGATTGCTGAATTGTTTCATCAACTTTTTAGTATCCTCGTACTTTTTGATCAAGTTATTTATTTTGCTGACAGGCTGTCCCGAGCCCGCGGCAATTCTCTTACGCCTGCTGGCGTTAAGCAGCGATGGATTGCGGCGTTCTTCAAGGGTCATGGAATAGATGATGGCTTCCATCTGTTTGAATTCCTGTTCACCCTTTTCGATGTCTTCGTCGCTTATCTTGTTTGCGCCCAGTCCCGGCAGCATGCCTATCATCTTTCCGAGACCGCCCATTTTATTAATCTGACCCATCTGGTCAAGAAAGTCTTCCAGCGTAAACTCATTTTTCTTTATCTTTTTTTCGAGTTTGGCTGCCTTTTCCTCGTCAAAGGTTTCCTGTGCCTTTTCGATGAGCGAAAGCATATCTCCCATTCCGAGGATTCTGCTTGCCATTCTTTCCGGATGGAAAGGTTCGAGCGCGTCAGTCTTTTCGCCGACACCGATGAACTTAACCGGCTTGCCCGTAACTTTCTTCGCGGAAAGCGCCGCACCGCCTCTGGAGTCGCCGTCCATCTTCGTCATGATGATGCCGTCGATTCCGAGCGCGTCGTTAAAGCCTTCGGCTGCATTGACCGCATCCTGACCGGTCAGTGCGTCCACAACAAGCAAAATCTCATGCGGTTTAACCGCCTTCTTGACTCTCACAAGTTCATCCATCAGTTCGCTGTCAATCTGCAGACGGCCTGCCGTATCGACAATCAGAACATCGTATCCACGTCTTTCGGCTTCTTTTCTCGCCTTGAGCGCGATGTCTTCGGCCTTGTTGTTGACGCGGTCGGTAAATACCGGAACATCCACGGATTTGCCGACAACCTCGAGCTGGTCAATCGCCGCCGGTCTGTATATGTCGCACGCTGCGAGCATCGGCTTCTTGCCGTGTTTCTTCAGGTATGCAGCGAGCTTGCCGCAGGTTGTCGTCTTACCGGTACCCTGCAGACCGACCATCAGCAGAACGGTAAATCCACTCGGCGAAAAAGTCAGCTTGCTGTTCGTACCGCCCATGAGGTCAACCAGCGTGTCGTTTACGATTTTAATTACCTGCTGCCCCGGGGTCAGACTTTCAAGCACGCCTTGCCCCAGTGCTTTCTCTTTTACCTCTGCAACGAACTCTTTGACAACTTTGAAGTTGACATCCGCCTCCAGCAAAGCCAGTTTGACTTCGCGCATCGCATCATTGATGTCTGCCTCCGTCAAAACGCCCTTGCCTTTGAGCTTCTTAAAGGTCCCTTGCAGTTTTTCGGATAAATTCTCAAATGCCATTTTATCTCCTTAACCCGCCTCCGGTCTTAACGCCGGCACCTGCCCGGTGCGGCTCTTTTGGTTCTGCCGCTTCGTCCGGCTCTGTCCCGGGTTCTCTATTCCAATTCGTTTATAATTGCCTTGATTTCTTTCAGCTTCAAAACGATTTCTGAGGTATCCGCCGTGCCTTGCGATTTCAAGTCCTGCCGCACGCTTGACTCTGCACCCTGCGATTCGCGGTCTCGCGTCAGCTCCGAAATCAGGAGGTCGATTCTCGCGTCAATATCGGCGACCGCTTCCTTTGATTTCATCAGGCGCGCCATCAGTCCAAGCTTCGCTTCGTACTCGCTGAGTGCCTGCTCCGCTTTCTTCAATGTGTCATGCACCGCCTGCCTTGAAATCCCAAACTCTTCGGCAATCTCCGAAAGTGAAAGATTCTCTTCGTGGTACAGTGCCATGACTTCCTGCTGCCTTTTGCTGAGAAGCTGTCCGTAAAAGTCGTACAGGAGGCTGTTCTCCGCAATGCTTTCAATTTTCATAGAAGTACGCGCCTCCTTCTGCTTGCAATCATCATGCGTGTCAAGTCTGCAGCTTGACACCTTGCCTACTATAACATAGTTTTGGGGTGGTGTCAAGCATTTTTGCTTGAATGTTATGAGCTTATTCCCTCAGAAACGGATTTTAGAACATGCGAAACAAAATCAAATACACATTCTAAATATTTTCGTCTTCCTTTAGAAGTCGATATCCAATTTTAATCTCGCATTCTAAAACAAACAGTTCGATTTGCTCCAAACTCGTTAAATTGTATTTGTTCTTATTCATGTATACAAGTATTCTTGTATACATAGCGTGTTGTGCGCTTCTGCATTGCATCTTATTAACAAATTAGCATTTATTTCGCTTGTTTTTTAGAATGCAAACTCGAATTCCGTCTTTTTGTTCTAAAAAAAATCTCTGGAGCTTAGAATTAAAACTCGAAAGCCGGCCTCCACATCTAAATTGCTTTTTTTGAGTTAAAATACACGGTTTGTATTTACATTTAATATATTTTATGGTATTATATTCCACAAAGCAACCCTTGATGTTTTTAGAAGGGAGATTCGAGCCATGAACAGATTTAAAAAAATTCTTTCAGAGGATATCAGCGAGCAAAAGCGTTTGCTAAAACGCTATGAAAAGTGCCTGAAGTCAGCGCCCTCCGGCTGCATTTCCGAATATTTCAGCCACAACAAGAAGTATTACAAATTGTCTACGTATGAAACAGATGAAATCAGTGGATTTTCCTGCCTGATTCAACGCAACCTTAAGCCGGATGAAATGCATTTAATCGGGCAGTACGCCGAAAAAGCTTATGCTGCTGCAGCGTCAAGAGCCATCAAGCAAAACCTTGAACTGCAGGAAAAACTACTGACTTCGTATCAGCCCTATGACTTTTTCACCATCAAAGCGACCTTGGGAAAGGCTTATCAAAATTCTGCATGCCTCTCCGAAGATCCTAGGGCAAGTGTCCGTAAACTTCAAGTGGAAACCTCCTCGCATGTAATTCATCCCGAAAACCTCACGCAGCCTACACTGGCAGGATTCAATGTACGGAGCAAATCGGAAGCTCTCATTACAAATACGCTGACGGAAAGAAATATTCCTTTTGTATATGAGGAAGTGTTGGAGATTTCGATTCCCGGGCGTGGCGAAGTCACTCTGCATCCGGATTTTGTGATTCATCTGCCAGACGGCAAAAAAATAATATGGGAGCATCTGGGTATGCTGTCGGATGATTCTTACCTGTCGGCGTTTGCGGAAAAGCTGAAGCTTTATCACGCGGCAGGGTATCACATAGGCAGCAATCTTTTCTTGACCACAGATACTCCCGAAGGGCGCCTCGACATGGACGCCGTCATGAATGTCATTGAGTTGATTTCCGACTATTTCTGAATCGGGCAGATGTAGCTGAACTCGAACTTGCCGTTCATATCGATGAGGCTTTGAAGTGCGTCAGCGCTCACTGCCCCGGTGCCTGCACTTTCCGCAAGGGCGTCTGCAGCAGAACCGAGCAGTGATGTCCAGTCGGATGATACCGGACTCTCGAAATATTCAAGTTCGCATTCACCGAGTTTATACTCTGCCTTCATATCGGCAGCCGCCTCTTCAAAAGTTCCGATTTCGTCAATCAGACTGTTGGCGAGTGCTTGTTTTGCGGTGTAGATTCTGCCGTCCGCAAGTTTCTTCACCTCGGAAGTTTTCATATCGCGTCCCTTTGCGACAATTCCCACGAACTGCTCATAAGCTTCATCAACAAGGGACTGGAAGATTTCGCGCTGCTCGCGGCTCATCTTCTCCACACTGCTTCCCATTGCTTTGTTTTCGCCGGAAGTAATCGTGTTTGTCTTCACACCGATTTTGTCCAGAAGCTCGCTGACATCGTACATCGTTCCGAGTGTTACGCCGATGGAACCGGTCCAGCAGTTGCGGTTCGCAAAGATTTTGTCGCACGGAGCTGAAATATAGTAGCCGCCGGATGCCGCCATGGACTGCATGGATGCGTAAACCGGGCGTTTTGTCTTCTTTTGATATTCTTTGATTTTAAAGTACAGCTCGTCGGATGCGAATACGGAGCCGCCCGGCGTGTCAAGATAAAGAATCATGCCTTTGTTCTCGTTGTCGTCAATCATTGCATCGATTGCGTTTAATATGTACTGATGATTGTATGTATCGCTGCTGTCCTCGCTTATCGTTCCAACGACATCAACAACGCCGATATAGTCATGACCGAAGTCGGTTGTTACCGTATTGTCAACACCGCTGACAAAAGAATCGGAAAATGCGCCTGCAATACCGTCAATCGCCTTGTTGCAGCCGGTTGTCAAAAGCGCGATTACCACGATAACCGCCGCGATGATAATGAGTGCTTTGCCCCAGCCCGGCAGTCCCGACCAGCCGCGTCCGCGCTTCGGAGCATTCGTCGGCACAGGAGCACTTTGTCCGCTCGCAGACTTTGCCTCAGATTCCTGCGCAAAGCCGTTTGCAGCAGATGTCTGCCCCGCGCCTGCATTTGCGCGGCTTGGGCGTTCGTCACTAAATACGCCATCACTGTAATATTGTACACCATCCGTTTTCTTTGCTTCGGATTCGCCGGCCTCACTGCCGTTTGTCTTGTTTTCGTTATTCTCAAAATTATCCAAAATCCTTACCTCCTTTGTTATTGCAATCTTTTCCGCTGTAACAAGTATAACACAGCACCTTCCGAAAAAAAACCGTAAAATTTCAGCAGATTATATTTCGCAAAAAGTGTTGACAGTGTACTATGTATCATGGTACACTTAACTCACAAAAGGGATTATTATAAAAAATAAAGAAAGGGGTTCATGCTTTATGTTTCAGCTTGATTTAAAAAGCCGAAAATCCATCTATGAGCAGGTAATTGACAATCTCAAAGAGCTCATTATGACGCGAGTGCTTTCCACAGACGAAAAGCTGCCGTCCGTCAGAGAGCTTTCCAAGGAGATAACCGTCAATCCGAACACCGTGCAGAAGGCTTACCGCGAACTTGAGCGGCAGGGCTATGTCTACACCACAAGCGGAGTGGGGACCTTTGTGGCAGACATCGGCGGCGTCCGTCCGGACACGAAAGAACTGGAACTTGCGAAAGCCAATCTTGACGACGATTTCCGTCAGCTTCTCTATCTGGGGCTCAGTTTCGAGGAAGCGAAGCAAGTGGCTTTGGGGATTATAGACGAAAGGAGACCGGCAAATGATTAAACTTCAAAATGTCACCAAGCGTTTCGAGGATTACAAAGCGCTTGACGATTTCAGCCTCACGGTTCCGAAAGGCTCCGTTTACGGACTGATGGGCCTCAACGGCGCGGGCAAAACGACGATCATCAAGCACCTTGCGGGGTATCTGGTGCAGGATGAAGGTCTTGTAACCATCGACGACGAAGAGGTTTTGAACAACGAAAATATCAAAAAACGAATCGCGCTGATTCCGGACGATCTCTTCTTTTTCAGAGGATATTCGCTTAAGGAAATGGGGAAATACCACAAGCACATCTATCCGAACTGGAATGAAGAGCGTTTTCAGGCAATGATCGGCGATTTCGGGCTTAATCAAAAAGCCAGCCTCGCAAAATTCTCAAAAGGAATGAAAAAACAGGCGGCGTTCTGCCTCGCAATGGCGGCTATGCCCGACTATCTCATACTCGACGAACCGGTTGACGGACTCGATCCGATTGTGCGTCACAAGCTTTGGCACTACATCATGGAAGACGTTGCGGACAGAGAGATGACGGTTCTGGTTTCGTCGCACAACGCAAAAGAGATGGAAGATGTCTGCAATTACATCGGCATCATCGCGGGCGGCAAAATGGTTTTCGAAGGCGACCTTCTGGAACTTATGCCGGCTTCCATCGAAGAAATCTTTATTGAAAAACTGGGAGGTGACAGCTATGAAAAATAAGAATCTGTTTGCTTTGTCCCCTGCCTTGCTATTGGAAAATTTCAAAATGTACTGGTATCTTCCGGTGGTTTCGCTGATTCTTTACTTTTTCGGCGGGATTTTCCCGATTATCACAAATTATGATAATCTTTACAGTATCAATTACCTGATTCAAAACAATTTCAATAATCTAAGTCCGGTATTCATACCGCTTCTGATTATCGTGCCTCTGACCGCGGCATGTATCGCGATGAGCTTTTTCCATAGGGAAAACCGCGCACTCGCAATGCACGCACAGCCGTACAGCAAGTCGAGACTTTTCAACTCGCAGGTGGCATCAGGCTGGCTCATGTGTATTCTTCCGCTTTTGGTAATGGCACTGCTGTATCTGTGCTTTATGAAGGAAGTCGCTCCGGATGTGACTTCTTCGGCGATTCCGTACACGTCGGAAGACAATGTATACACAGCGTCCGCCGTGTTCGGCTGGTTTGGTGATTCCTTGGTTATCATGACTTTATTCTACGGAATGTTTGTGCTTGCGGGAACTTTGGTCGGAACTGTCATCATGCAGGTTCTGCTTTCGGGAGTGATGTTCGTCATTCTTCCGTTGATGATTTTTATTATCAATGCGTTTTGCGACAGCTTCCTTCTCGGATATTTCGGCATGAGCGATTTTATGGAAAGTCTCATGAGGAACGCAAATCCGCTGATCCGCCTTGTTTTCGGCTGGGGAGAAAACGCGGGACTTCATCTGGAGCTGACTTACCTGCTTGCAGGGGTGCTGATGCTCGCGCTCGCGCGCTTTGCGTACGGCAGAGCCAAGCTTGAGAAAGTCGGCGACTCCATGATTTTCAGGGTTACGGAAGAAATCATAACTTATTTGATTGTGTTCGTGGGAATGACCGCCTTCGGATGGATTTTTTACAATATGGCAGCAAGCACGAAAGGCATGCTCGTATTCGGTATGGCGGTCGGCGCACTGATTACATTCTTCGTTGTAAAGATCATCATCGATAGATCCGTCAAGGTTTTCAAGAAACACAACCTGATTTCCCTCTGTATTTATCTGGTCATTGCGGCACTGTTCACAGGTATGACGGTCTTTGATATCAGCGGATTTTCGAAACGTCTGCCAAAGGAGGATAAGATACAGTCTGTGCAGCTTTCGGATGCGACTTTCCGCGTGGGCTACGATATTTCGAGCTACTGCGACAATTTACTCTTGAAAAACAAAGAACGCAAGCCGGTAATGTCCGATGACGCAAATGTGATTTCAGCGATGTATGAACTTGAAAAATATATTGTGGAAAACAAGCGTTATGAGCACGAAGCCACTGTATATGACATTTCTTCTGTACACGAAGGGGAAAACATAAAATACGGGGTAGAAAACATTTCTTTCCTATATAAAATGAAAAACGGCACTTCGTTCAGCCGCAGATATTTCGTTAAGCTTGATGATGCCACGGTTGATCTTCTCAACAGAGTTGTTTGTACGGATGACTGGAAATCCTACTATACGCTGTCCGATAAACTTGATTTGTCCGGCTTCGACAGCGCAATGCTCAGCATTTACTCGGATAATTCCAAAGATTACGAGGAGAACGGAGAAGACAGTTTCTCCATCAGCCGCAAGCAGCTTGAAAAGTTAATTGCCGCAAAGGACGCCGATATCAGCGGCAGAAGCTATATGGATATTCTCAAACGCATTAATCTTTCCGGCAATACTCGCGTGTACGATGTGAACATTACCGTAAGCATCCTGAAAAAGGATATCAAAGAAAAAACAGGAATGAGCATTTATGAGTCAGGAAGTCTTTCTTTTACGGTTATGAGTGTGGACAAAAACACACTTGCATGCCTGCACGAAATCGGTGTAATATAGAAGGCATGGAGAGAGAAAGATATTATGAAACGATTGTAATCGGTGCAGGCGCAGGCGGTCTCTTCTTCGGGGCCGCCTGTCCCGTTTCCGGCGGCGATGCCGGTCGCACTTTGATTTTGGAAAAAACAAACAGAATCGGCACGAAACTTCTTATGTCAGGGTCCGGGCAGTGCAATCTGACGCACGGCGGCTCGATTAAGGAGTTTTTGTCATGCTACGGGCAAAACGGAAAACGAATCCGAACTGTGCTTTACAGGCATAATAATATAGAGATGCAGGATTTCATGCAGGAGCTCGGCATACCGACCATAGAGCGTGAGGACGGCAAAATCTTCCCCGCTTCCCTGCGTGCAAAAGATGTGCAAGGCGCACTTATCCGCAGATGCGAAAGAAACGGCGTCGAAATCAAAAAAAATTCAGAAGTTGTGCGGATTGTGCCGCTCGAAAATCCAGGCAGCACGGACTGCGGCGCGGCACGGTTTGTAATCGAAGCAGCAGATGGCGAAGTCTATAGCTGTCGCAGTCTCGTCATTGCAGCAGGCGGAAGCTCCTACCCGGCCAGCGGCTCCGACGGCTCGCTTCTTAAAGTGTTTGAACGGGACTTGCCGGAGCTTACGGTATGCGAGCCGAAGCCGTCGCTGGTTCCGATTTTCGTCGAAAACTATCCGTTCGGCACACTTTCCGGTATCGGTTTTCACGATGTTGAAATAAAAATTTTCGAGCCGAAATCGAAAAAAGCATTAAAGCTTGCCCACCCTTGCGGTGACTTGCTTTTGACGCATAAAAACTTTTCCGGCCCGGTGATTTTAAATAATTCCAGAGATATTTTTGCCGGCTGCGGGCTTGAAATTAACTTCATTTTCCCCTATACTGTAAATGATATGCTTTCCTATCTGAAGGAAATTTTCCCGGGAAACCGCAGAATGATTTCCGGCTGTATCGGGGAAAACTATCTACTGCCTAAAAAATTTATTTCAGCAGTTTTAGACAGGATAAATGTGTCTGACAAACCGGCGGCCATGCTCAGCGGCGGCGAAATCAAGCGGATTGCCGAAGCTTTTGCCGGGATGCGCTTCACAGCCTCAGGAACCGGAGGCTTCAGCATTGCCATGGCGACAGCAGGCGGCATTTCACTTGATGAAATCGCGCTTTCCGAAATGCAGAGCAGAAAATATCCGGGACTTTATTTCATAGGGGAAATCCTCGATATTGACGGCGACACCGGCGGCTACAATCTTCAGTTCGCCTACTCGTCATCGCAGGCTGCGGCAGACAGTATTTACAAAAAATAGTAATTATCACAGGAGAAAAAACATGAAAAAAAGGATTTTGAGATTTGTATCGACCGCGCTTGCCGCGGCACTTATGGTATCCGCCGTACCGATAGACAGCACTTTTGCGGCGCTTTCCGAGGTAAAATCCCCGGCACAGGTAACGACCTTCAAGTCCACGACGGATTTTGAAAAGGAATATGTCAGAGCCTATATCACGGACGACACGGTTTTGAAGGTTAATTATAAGACCCCTCTGGAAACGACACTTTTTCGTGTTTCGCTTTATCGCGTAGGTGAAAACAAAGGTGATATCGACCTCGATATTTTCGTGGATGCAAAGCAGAGTACCGCATCTGACGGCACCACGCTCTACGGCTTCACCTACTATCTGGATATGAAACGTTTTGAGGTTCCGAACGGATATTACAACCTCTATCTCCGCCGCTGCGCGACGGCAGCCGACGCCGAAACCCTGAACTACAAGTCCAGCGGTGTTCTCTATAAAAACATGGAAATCAAGGTGACAGGCGGCAAGGTGAAAATCATGCGCTACCAAGACGTCATCGAATACAACGATTATGTCAAGGATATCGGCGCGCTCTACAGCACCGACCGCTATCTGGACAACACGCTGGAGGATATCCGCTTCGTACTGCGAAATCCCGCAACGAATGTCTATGCGGAAATGACGCCGAGCAAAATTTCCTACATCCAAAGCATTTCTGACCGTGTAACACAAGGTGCTTATACGGACTATGACAAACTTCTAAAAATATATGAGTATACCGCGAAAAACTTTTACTATGACTCCGTGGCTTTTTCCACGCACTCGTATCAGTATGCGGATCCTTATGACAATATTTACAATTATGAAAACGGCCTGAGCAGCGCAAACAGCGTTTCCGGGCGTGTTCACACCACCTGCCAGGGCTTCTCTGCAATCTATCTTGCACTTGCCCGTGCGCAGAACATTCCGACCAGATTCGTTTACGGGCACAGACTTGCTGTACCTTCCAACGACTGGCTCACGGAGGACAATATTGATGTGCGCGACCACTGGTGGGCGGAATCCTATGTAAACGGCAAATGGATTTTTGTCGACCCGACCGTGGGAACCACCAATAAATACAACAAATCTACCGGCGCGTGGACTTACACAGGGCTGACAAACTACACATACTTCGACGCGTCGGACGAACAGGTTGCGACCAGCCATGTATACATGAATATTTACCCGGACTACAGAGCCGGCAAATATATCGATGACGAATATGAAATGGGAATGCTGCGCGACTTCTTCGAACAGCCTGTCGGCAATTCCTATAAGACACGTGGAACCGTGATGAACTCGTCGTATTCCGCTTATGATACCGCTACATGGGGAGACGGAACCAAGTCCCACTTCATGACCAACGGCCGCGGCAAAACAACGCAGATTCAGTGGAGCAACAAAGGTTTCACGGGAGATCTCAATCTGCCGGGTTTTACAAAGATGTCAGTCTTTTCCTCACACGGAAATAAATATGAGACAGCAAATTTGTCGAACTCGCCTGCATTGAAGAGCGTTTATCTGCAAAACAACAAACTGACGAGCGTTGATTTAAGCAGCTGCTATAAGCTCAGCTATGTCCGGGCGCAGTACAACCCGATGAAAAATCTCACGCTTTATGTGAACGGTCAGAATCGTACATTCACAGCCGGCGATAACGGGACTTTCTATTTTACGCTGGATACCCGTTATACAAACAGCAGTCTGTCGCTGTATTCCAAACCGGACATCGGCTATAAGCTCGGCGGTGTTTACAGCACAGGCACCGGAAACAGACTTTCGACGAAAACGACCTACCACTTCACACCGAAAGCATCCGGCCACAGCATTCGTTTCGTGCTGAATCCGGACAGCTACAAATATTATTTGGCTCCGGGCGAATCAAGATCTTCGCGCCTTCCTTATATCCGCGCGGCGGCAAAACGCCTGAACGAACTGGGTTACTACAACCCGAACGGCAATTCGTACGGATATTGGTATGGCCAAACCGCAGTGGGCGAAGAAACTTCCTACACGGACGAACTCGTTTCCGCAGTCATCAAATTTCAGGTAATGCATGATATTTCAAACACCGGAAATGTCGGACAGCAAACATGGTCTGCCCTCTTCAGCGACTCGGCAAAGAGCATGGTTTCCGATTATGAATATTCACAAATTCTTGCGAATTATGAAGCAATGAAAGTTCAGCGTGCGGAAGCAACGGAACAGATGAATCAGCTCACGGTTAAGGCTTCTTCCACCGCTTCCAAAGGCGCCATGAACCTGACCTGGAGCAGCAGCTCAGCAGTCCTTGATATTGACAGCGTTCAAATCGATGGCTACGAGCTTTGGAAATCCACTTCCAAGAGCAGCGGCTGGCAGCTTCTGAAGAGCACGACCGGAAAGAAGTTCAAGAACACTTCCAATATCAAAAAAGGCACCCGTTACTACTACAAGGTGCGCGCTTACAGAGAAATCGGCGGTCAGAAGATTTACTCGCCGTGGTCGAATGTAACTTATAAGATTGCAAAATAATAACTACTGACAATCAAAACGCGCCACCGGGCGCACCCAAAAGAAAAGCTGCCATGTTAACGAAATCTGTTAATGTGGCAGCTTTCTTGGTAAGCGTCAAACCATGCGCACATAGGGCACGAAGAAAGCAGTCACACTGGCTAACTGTATATTAGGGGTAACCAAACTTTCGTGGGGGCTGAACAAACCCCATAGAAATTTGGAGAGACGGGGGTGCGGCTGATCTTGATACCAATATGGATGTTGCCGTCTATGTGAAACTGCCTGATAGCTTCTATATCGCAACCCCGGTCGGACGCTATAATCCGGACTGGGCAATTGCTTTCTATGAAGGTACAGTCAAGCATATCTATTTTATCGCTGAGACGAAAGGCTCCCTGTCTTCTATGCAGTTTAGGCTCATTGAAGAATCTAAAATTCACTGTGCAAGAGAGCATTTCAAGGCAATCAGCAATGGAAATGTGGTTTATGATGTTGTAGACAGCTATCAAGCCTTGCTTGAAAAAGTTATGAAATAAATTATGATCACCGGCTGTGTTTAAGGCACTGGGCGTGGAGTAGGATTTAATGTCCACGAGATATTAGTCACTTCAGGGCGAAAACTCCACGTTTTTAATAAGTTTCAGACTTCTATTCCCGAAACTGTTGATTATTTTGGGTTTTCGGGTATAATAGAATCAAGAAAACTAGGAGGTGCATGATGGCTGAGTTAATCAATCGCCCACAATATTTGAATCAGCTGATTCAAAACAAAGATGTAGATCTGGTGAAGATTGTCACCGGTATTCGACGCTGCGGAAAATCGTCCTTGCTGGATTTATTTCATCATTATCTGTCAGAGCAAGGTGTGCCGGATTCCCGGATCATTCACATGAATATGGAATCTCTGCGTTACCGTGACCTGACCGATTACCTTTCTTTTTACGATCATGTCAGCAAACAGATTGCAAAGGAGGGAAAGACCTACCTTATCTTCGATGAGCTGCAGGCTGTGGAACATTGGGAAAAAGCAATCGAGTCCTTCCGCTTGGATTTTGATGTAGACATCTATATCACAGGTTCCAATGCTTACCTGCTGTCCACAGAGTTTTCTACATTGCTCTCCGGCAGATATGTGGAGATACGGATGCTGCCGCTGTCGTTCAAGGAATTTTTGGACTTCTATGAGTTTGCACCCGATGTGACCATGGACGAAAAGTTTCAAAAGTATCTGCAGTTCGGCGGAATGCCCATTCTGAGAGAATACAAGTTCAACGAAGCGAGAAGCAATCAAGCGTTGGAGGGCATCTATTCCACCGTGGTGCTGCGTGACATTTTGCAGCGCAATAACGGGGCGGACCAAGCAATGCTTCAAAAGATCATGCTGTTCTTGTGTTCAAACATCGGCAGCATGACTTCTCCGAACAGCATCGGAAATGTACTCTCTAATGAGGGTGATATGCAAACCGGGAAGCAGAAAAGCATCGCAGGAAAAACAGTAGATAAGTATATTACCATGCTTCGCAATGCATTTGTGTTCTTCTCTGTCGGTCGGTATGATGTAAAAGGAAAGCAGCTGCTCAAAACACTTGGGAAGAACTATATCATCGACATGGGTTTTCGTAATATGCTATTGGGCTACCGGGATGCAGACCGCGGTCATATCCTTGAGAACATCGTATTTTTAGAGCTGCTGCGCCGTAACTATCGGGTATATATCGGAAAGGTCGGAGAGACGGAGGTTGACTTTGTTGCGGAAAAACCGAATGATAAGGTATATATTCAAGTAACGGAGAGTATGCAGTCTCCGCAGACCCGTGAACGGGAGCTTCGTCCATTGCGCATGATCGGAGATAACTACGAAAAAATCATACTGTCTATGGATCGAAGCTTCATCAATTCCTACGAGGGCATAAAGTCGCTGAATCTGATTGACTGGCTGCTTGCTGAGTAAAATCAAAATCAAATAAAATGTTTTGTAATCCCATCGAACTGTTGTATAATAGTATACAGAATATATACCCTTTCATTTGAAAAAGGAGGAGACGAATGGAAAAACGTCTTAAGCTTAGCGAAGATAATATTTTGAAGACGGCAAAATCTGTGGCGGAGGGAATCATTCATTACGAAGCGGAGACTTTTGACGGAAAAGAATATATCATGCGTGTGAATCCCATGCAAAAATGCAAGGTCTGTGATGCTGCAAATGGTGTGGAATCGCTGTATCCTGCGAAACTGTATGTGGATTTCGTGGGTTTAGAAGAAAAAAGAGAGAAAGTCTTTGAAATTCGCAGAAGATTTTATGCAGAAGGACAGGAATATCTGCTCTTGCAAGATGAAAAAGAGGAACTTTATTTGCGTGCCTATCAGGAAAAAGAGTATGACGCGGGGAAATTCAAAATTCTTCTTTCAAATGCGGATGCAGGAATCGGAAGGATATTAGGTGCAGGATTGAAGGTAAATTACCAAGACAGTGGCGATGTCTGTATAAATCAATGCAATGCGACAGAAGCAGAAATACAGACTTTTGTCGAGGCCTTGCGGGCTTATGAGGGCATTCCGATACCGGATGATGGTATATTCGGTCAAAAAAGTGTGTTTGCCGGATTTGGAAGCGGAAAAAGCTCCGGCAGTTCTGCGGGAAGCTTTACCGCCGCATATTTTAATCATCACAGCAGATTTTTATAATAAGGAATATACAAGATAGAATGAGAACGGTTTTCATCGTAAACCCGAAGGCGGGGCAGGGAAAAGGCAATAAGAAATTTACGGAAAGAATTAGGCACGTGGCGGAGAAAGCAGGGACTGCTGTCGAGATATATACGACGGCAGGAATTGGCGATGCGGAGATTCTTGCAAGGCAGATTGCTGAAGAGTCAAATGCAGAGCCAACGCGGATTTATGCCTGCGGAGGCGACGGCACGCTCAATGAGGTTCTGAATGGCGTTTTACATGCAGGCTGCGAAGGCGGTGCAGGCAGTAAGGGTAATGAAGAGTGTGAAAGCGGTGCGGATATTGCAATCGGTGTGGTTCCCATCGGTACCGGAAATGACTTCTGCAGGAATTTTCCGGAGGCGGCTGATTTTACAGACATTGAAGCGCAGCTTGCTGCCGAGCCGAAGCGGTGCGACACCATAAAATACAGTGGAATTCTCGCGGGCAAGGAGCAAACCCGTTATTGCGCGAATATGTTCAATATCGGTTTTGACTGTAATGTGGTCGATTTGACGGCGACGCTGAAGACTTATCCGCTGCTTTCCGGTTCACTTGCTTATTTGATGGCGATTCTTGCGATTCTCGTAAAGAAAAAAGGCGCTAATCTGAAAGTGGAAGTTGACGGAGAAGTGAAGCACGACGGACCGCTGCTCTTGACTGCGGTTGCCAACGGATGTTTCTGCGGGGGCGGCGTGAAGAGCTCGCCTATGGCCAGCATCTCCGACGGCCTCATGGATATAAATATAATTTACAATGTGAAGAGAATGGAATTTCTTAAGAAGTTTCCATATTACTCAAAGGGCACGCATATGGAACTTCCGGATATTTCCAAGATACTATATGCGGCGCAGGCAAAGAAGATTGTGATAGTGCCAAACGATGGTACGATGCGGCTTTGTGCGGACGGTGAAATTGTGGATGCCGGAAGGGTCGAAATGGAAATCGTGCACGAGGCATTCACTTTCCTGGTACCTAAAGGAGAGAAAGAAAATGACGATTGAGAGAAAGAACAATCTCGGAACGATCAAATTAGATGATTACATATTTGCCCAGATCATACAGACGAGCCTTTCAAAGAGCGGCGGCAAGGCATTTCACGCTTCCGAAAAAGGAAAGCTCCTGGGAAGTCAGGGCGTAAAGAGCAGCATCGGCGAAATTTCTTCAAACATCAGGATTCGCGAAGAAGCGGATAAGTATGTAATCGAGTTTTATGTGATTACTTTGTTCGGTGCCAGCATACGAGAGACCACCAATGAAATATTGGACTACATTGAGTATGAGATGAAAGGGCTTTTCCCGGGAAAGGGCGGCAGACTGATACTTCGCATTGTCGGAATTAAGTCAAAACGAATCGCGCCGCGCAATATAAAGGTAGTGAGAGAATATGAATCTGAAAGATAATATTTCCTGCCTGAGGGGCGTGGGTGCAAAACGGGCGGAAGCACTTAAGAAACTGAATATTGAAACAATCGGAGATTTGCTGTGGCTTTTTCCGAGAAAATACGAAGACAGAAGGAATGTTCTATCCGTCATGGAAGCGCCTTTGGACACGGATGTGCTGATAAGCGGCAGGGTTGTAACCGCCGGGCTTTCGGGAAATCCGTACAGCAGGTCGAGACTGCTCAAGGTGCTTATCGAAGACAACACGGGAACGGTTCAGCTTCTGTTTTTTAATGGAAAATATCTTGCAAACTATTTCAAACCCGGGGCTGAGTTTGTTTTTTTCGGCAAAATCACGCTTCGAAACGGCATCAGACAGATGACGCATCCGGAATTTCATAAGCCGGGGGACAAAGGCGACATTCGCGGGCTGATACCGGTTTATCCGCTTACTGAGGGACTTACGCAGAATCAGCTCCGTTCATGGCAGCTGGAGCTTATGGAAAAGCATGCGGCGGAGGAGGCAGCCGAATGGCTGCCGGATTGGATTGTAACGGAATGCAATTTGTGCAGCCCGGCACATGCACTGTCGAATATCCATTTCCCGAAAGAAAGAAAGAATTTTCTGGAAGCCAGATATCGTTTGATCTTTGAGGAACTGCTCACGCTCCAGACAGGGCTGTTCTATATTAAAAACGGAAGCAGGGGCAATGCGAATGCTGTGGCGGCTTCCAAGGCGGTTTCGGTAAAACCGTTTGAAAATTCCTTTCAATTTGAACTTACCGACAGCCAGAAGAAGGTTTTTGCTCAGATAGAAAAAGACATGGAGCAGGAAAAGAACATGAACCGGCTTGTACAGGGTGATGTGGGCTCCGGCAAGACCGCGGTTGCGGAAATGGCAATGTTTAAAGCGGTAAAAAGCGGATTTCAGGCGGCAATGATGGCCCCGACCGAATTGCTCGCGAAGCAGCATTTTGCGAGTCTGAAACGCGATTTTGAGCCTTTCGGGGTGAAAGTGGGACTGTTGTCAGGTTCGCTCAGTGCGAAGGAGCGCAAGGCGGTTCTCGAAAGCCTGAAATCCGGAGAGACCGACATTTTGGTCGGCACGCATGCATTGATACAGTCGGATGTACGCTTTGCAAACCTCGGTCTGGTTATCACGGACGAACAGCACCGATTCGGTGTCAACCAAAGAGAACTGCTGTCCGCAAAGGGCAGGAATCCGGACATTCTTGTAATGACGGCAACGCCGATACCGAGGACGCTTGCGGTTATCCTGTACGGAGATATGGATATTTCGGTGATTGACGGAATGCCTCGCGGAAGAAAACCCATAAAAACATTCGCAAGAAAAGAAAGCGCACGCGGCAAAGTATATGATTTTGTGCATGAGCAGGTAAAACAGGGCAGGCAGGCCTATGTTGTCGCCCCTCTTATCGAGGAGTCCGAAAAGCTGAGCTGCCGTTCGGCAGAAGAAGTTTTTGAGGAACTCAGAGCGAAGTATCCGGATATCCGAATCGGTTTTGTCCACGGATTGATGAAACAGAACGAGAAGGATGCGGCGATGGAAAAATTTGCGGCCGGCGAAACGGATATACTGGTATCGACCGTGGTAATCGAAGTCGGCATTGATGTCGCAAACGCAAGCGTTATGGTGATTGAAAACAGTGAAAGATTCGGTCTTGCACAGCTCCATCAGCTCAGAGGCAGGGTTGGCAGAGGAAGCACGCAGTCCTACTGCATACTGATTTCCGACAGCGAAAGCAGGGTGGCGAAGAAAAGAAACGAAATCATGTGCCAGACCACTGACGGATTTGTGATTGCGGAAGAAGATTTAAAGCTGAGAGGACCGGGAGAACTTTTCGGCACGCGCCAGCACGGACTGCCGGAGCTGAATATCAGCGACCTAGTAAGAAATGCCGAAATCCTCGAAACCACAAAGAACATAGCCGTGGAACTGATCGAAAGAGACCCGGAGCTCTCAAGCCCTGAAAACTCCGGATTGAAAGAGCGGGTCCGGAAAATGTTCGGCGATAAGATTCAGCTTCGTTTATAAGCCTTTGTAAACCTTCCGATACAGTAAAAGACCTTGAGAATGTCCCAAGGTCTTTTACCGTCTATCCAAAGTTTTGATTTACTTTCCGGCTAACTGTTTTTCAGCCATTTCAACTAACTTCTTAGTCATATAACCGCCGACATAACCGTTCTGTCTTGCTGTAAGGTTGCCCTTGTCAGCCTGTTCATAGTTTGTTAATCCGAGCTCGTTTGCAACTTCTGTCTTCAAGCTCTTTAATGCAGGTTTTGCATTGATGTTCATTTTTTCTTGTAATGACATTTTGTTCACCTCCTATTACAGTACTAGTTTGACACATGCGAAAGTTATTATGTGATGTAATAATTGGCGGCGTTGGTCCTGTTTGGAAAAAACGCGGGATTGCAGAAACGCTTTTTTTTCGGTATAATAAATGAAAAACGCAAAGGATAACATAAATTTATGAGAATTATTACAGGAGAATTTAAAGGCAGGCGTCTTGAAATGCCTGTTGGAAATGATATAAGACCGACGACGGAAAAAGTAAAAGAAGCGCTTTTCAGCATGATTTCGGGAAATCTTTACGATGCTGTCTGCGTGGATCTTTTCAGCGGTACGGGAAATTTAGGGCTCGAGGCTTTGTCAAGAGGTGCCGAGAAGTGCTATTTTGCGGATAACAGCAGGGCCAGCCTTGAACTGACGAAGCGAAACATCGCGATGTGCCGTGCTGAGGATTGGTCGGTGGTAATCGCGGGTGATTATGAACGTGCACTCAATCAAATCGCCGCAAAAGGCGAAAAAATCGACATTTTTTTCTTGGATCCGCCGTATAAGAAGGGATTGTACGAAAGGTGTTTTGAACTCATTTCCACCCTTGAACTTCTTTCGGAAGAGGGGATTATCGCAGCCGAACATAATGCGAAGGATGAATTCCCGGATGAGATGGCAGGCTTTGCAAAGCTGAAAGACCGGACATACGGAAGCATCGGAATCACAATTTACGGCTGATTCTTCTTGCCTATAAATTAAGCGTGTGATAGAATTAAGTTTAGATATCGGGAGGCAGTTATGGCAACGAAAGCTTTATATGCCGGGTCCTTTGATCCTGTAACACTGGGGCATCTGGATCTTATCGAAAGAGCGGCAAACATTTTCGACGAAGTTGTGGTAGGAGTGGTTGTAAACCTGGAAAAGCACACTTTCTTTACATTTGAAGAGAGGAAGCAGATGCTGAGAAAGGTCACAGAGCACCTGCCGAATGTTTCGGTGGACATGTGCAACGGACTTCTTGCGGATTATGTGAACGCGAACGGTTTTAACGTTGTGCTCAGAGGACTTCGCAGCACGGCGGACTTTGACTCGGAACAATCGATGGCACAGCTTCACAAGCATCTTTATAATGAAAACGTGGAAACTGTTTTTCTGATGGCAGACGCAAAATATGCTTTTATCAGTTCTACGATGGCCAAGCAGGTCATTTCACTCGGCGGGGACGGATCGGTTCTTGTTCCGCCATACATTCTTGAAGAAATGAAAAGGAGAGTTAAGTAATGGAAGATACAATGAAAGTTTTAGAGCTACTGGAAGAACTTGAGGATATCGTAGATGCCGCAACCAAAGTTCCGATGATGAGCAAGGTAATGGTGGAAGCAGAAGATGTGTTCAGTATTATCAGAGAAATCCGATTGGCTCTCCCGGATGATGTGCAGCAGGCAAAGTGGATCCGCGATGAAAGAGATCGCATTTTGGCGGATGCGAAGACCGAATATGAAAGAATTATCAGAGAGGCGAAGAAGCAGGCAGATTACCTTGTCGAGACCAATGAGATTACCGCAAGAGCAACGAAGCTGGCACAGGAAATCAGGGATGATGCCGATATCAATGCAAAAATCCTAAAGATGAAGACATACGATTACGTGGACAAGATCCTTTACGATATGCAGGCAAAGATGGACGAGATGAATATGCGCTATTTCGGCGAAATGTACTCGAACCTTGAGAAGACATTTGATCAGATCAATCAAACGCTCAGTGCAAACAGAGAAGAGATCAAAGACCTTGCATACAAAACGCAGAATGACCTTGGTGCGGAATAAGGAGATATCATAAATGCAGACGAAGTCATCCCGCGAGGTCAGCCTTAATTTTTTTAATGTGGCACTCATGTATGTCGGAGCTATCATGGGCGCAGGTTTTGCATCCGGCAGAGAATTGTGGCAGTTCATGGGTCTTTTTGGTGCGAAAGGAATTATCGGAACGGTTTTCGTTGCGATTTGTTTTGTTGTACTCGGATTCATGACTTCCTATATTGCCCGCAAAAAAAACACGAATGATTTTTCGATTATTATCACGCCTCCGGGATACCCTAAACTTAGAAAATGCGTGAGCGTATTCATGTCGGTGATGCTTTTTTCGGTTTTGATCACGATGTCCGCGGCAGGCGGGGCGCTTCTTCACCAAAACTATGGAATCAGCAGAGTTTTCGGCGGAGTGATTATATGCTTTTTCGTCGTAATCACGGTACTTGGTGATTTTGAACGGGTTTCACATGTGTTTAAATATATTATGCCGGTGCTGTTTGCCATTGCGGTCATTACAAGTATCGTAATTATTTTTAGCAATTTCGGAGATCTGGGCTATCATCAGAAAGCAGAGCCTGCTGCGATGGCACCGAACTGGGCACTGGCGGCACTTCTATATATTTCTTACAATCTGCTTGCCATGATACCGATGATCTCAAGTTCTTCGATACACGCAAAGAACGAGAAACACGCCCTGTGGGGCTCGGCACTCGGCGGACTCATGGTAGGGGCACTCGCTCTTGTAATCATACTTGCGCTTCAGACCGACATGAGCTTTGCAGATGCAAGCGATATGCCGATGCTTGCGTATGCACAGCTTATTTCAAAACCGGTGGGGCTCATCTACTCCATCATACTTTTCGTTGCGATTTATTCCGCGGCGACGAGCAATTTCTACGGATTTACGACCAAAATCCCGCATGGCCCGAAAAAAAGCAAAATCGTGATTCTCTCCGCATGTGCAGCATTCGGACTGGGTCTTCTCGGGTTTAAGAATATAGTCGCATACATGTTCAGTGCAGAAGGCTACCTCGGATTCGTCATCATCGCGCTGCTGATTGCAAACTTTATCTGTACATATAAAGAAAAGAGAGGGGCAAAGGCGATGCAGCAAAGCATGAAGAGAGGAAAGGAAAGCAGTTATTTTGCAGATTTTCCCGGGCACAGCCGGTTTGACTATCCGGAATTTATTATCCGTGTAACCGGCGGAGCGGGCGGGGAAGCACTTCTCATCATGGGCAGTGAGAAAACCGCGTTATATGACACAGGAATGGCATGTTTTTCCGACAACCTCATTCATAATCTGGAGGTTGTTCTGAATCAAGAAGGCAGGACTTTGGATTATGTCCTTGCCTCACACACACATTACGACCACATCGGTGCACTCCCTTATGTCATCCGGAAGTGGCCGAATATTATCGTCTGCGGAAACGAAAAAGCTGGCCGCGTTTTCAAGAGCAGGACTGCACTTGAAACCATGAGGACACTTGGCGAAAACGCAAAAAAGACATACGGCATCGACAATGTGGAGATAACCACGGACGGCATGCGAATTGACCGAATTGTGAAAGACGGGGAGCAGATTCCGCTTGGAGACAGAACCGTAACCGTTATCGAAAGCAAGGGGCATACGGACTGCTCGCTTGCATATTACATTTTGCCGGAAAAGGTTCTCATATCCTGCGAATCAACGGGA
Source organism: Firmicutes bacterium CAG:238 (assembly GCA_000435615.1). Lineage (GTDB taxonomy): Bacteria > Bacillota > Clostridia > Peptostreptococcales > Anaerovoracaceae > CAG-238. The sequence goes on from FR881969.1 coordinate 42,433, forward strand.
CTTCTCAGAGGTCCGGACAGAATCAGCACCGCGCCCCTCAAGAGCATTGACGAAAGCATTGCTTCTGCAAAACGGCTCAAGGATATGGATTATGAATGTCTGATTATTCCGCACTATGGCGTATGTCCATATGACTACAGATATGATTTCTTCGATGATTATATCAAAGAGCAGCTTGAAGAGAAGAAACTGATTGAGGACGGAATTGCGGCAGGACTTACCGAGGACGAAATTCTTGAAGAACACAAGAAGCGTTACTGGACCGAAGAGCGCGGAAAAGCGCAGCCATATCGGGCGTATGAAATCAATGCCCGCATTGTTATCCGGCAGCTCAAAAATCAATAATTATTATAATTTGACAGAAAGTTTTACATTGACCGATTTACCTCGCTAAATCGGTCAATTATTTTGTTCAAAAAAAGTGCTTTTTTGTCTAATTCCTTGAAAAATAAACCTCTTATGTTATTATTTAATAGATGTTAAAAATAAACTTATGAGGTGAACGGAAATGGAAAATAACAAGAAATTGGTTATTAATCCAAAATGGTGCAAGGGCTGCGGCATTTGTGTGGAATTTTGTCCGAAACATGTGCTCAGCTTAGCGCATGAAAAGGTGCAGATAAGCAATGCGGACGCTTGCATTCTTTGCGGGCTTTGCGAGCTTCGCTGCCCGGATTACGCAATTTATATTGAGGAGGAGGCAAAATAATGGCTAAGAGATTTCAGCTGCTGCAAGGCAATGAAGCTGTTGTGGAAGGAGCTATTGCTGCAGGGATGCGGTTTTATGCCGGATATCCGATTACTCCTTCAACCGAAATTGCAGAAAGAAGCGCGGTGAGATTACCGCAGGTTGGTGGCAAGTTTATACAGATGGAAGACGAAATCGGCGGGATTGCCGCTGCACTCGGAGCATCCGTTGCGGGACTGAAAGCAATGACCGCAACATCAGGTCCGGGATTCTCCCTGAAACAGGAGAACATCGGCTATGCGTCCATCGCGGAAATTCCAATCGTAATCGTTGATGTACAGAGGGAAGGCCCGTCAACCGGACTTCCGACATCCCCGTCGCAGGGCGACCTTATGCAGTCCAAGTGGGGAACGCACGGAGATCATCCGGTTATCGTAATCTCTCCGTCATCGGTTCAGGAATGTTATACCGAGACCGTAAGAGCATTCAACATGGCAGAGCGTTTCAGAGTGCCGGTTATCTTCCTTATGGACGAGATTATCGGACATTTAAGAGAAGGCTGTGAAATGATTCCTGCAGAGGAACTTACCATTTCCAACAGAAGAATCGACCGTAGATTTAACGGAACTTTGGCATATGCGGTTCAGGAAGGAAACTATGTTCCGGAATACGCGCCGTTCGGCGAAGGAGACCACTTTAATGTAACGGGTCTGTTCCATGACCTTGACGGATTCCCGACAAATGACAACAACATTACCGACAGTCAGGAAAGAAGACTTCTTGACAAAATCAGAATGAGAAGAGACCGTATCCAGAAATGGGAAGAAGTTGATTGTGAGGATTGTGAAACCATGATTATCTGCTTCGGAGGAACTGCAAGAGCAGTCGAAGGAGCGATCGAAGAATCTCATAAGTTTGACTCTATAAAAATCGGAATGTTCAGACCGATTACGGTATGGCCTTTCCCGGAAGAAGCCCTGCTTAGAGTTATTAAGAACAATAAGCACTTAAGACAGATTATCGTTGCTGAACACAATGACGGACAGATGCTCCTTGAAGTTCAGCGTGTGGTTGAAGGAAGAGTTCCTGTTTCTTTCCTCGGAAAGATTGACGGCACGACGATAACCCCTGCAGAGGTACTGAATAAAGTAAAGGAGGATTATTAATATGCCTAGCAAATTGATTGAAAAAACAATGCGTGTTAACAGACTTCCTCACATTTGGTGCCCGGGATGCGGACATGGAATTTTGATGAGAGACGTTGCACAGGCAATCGAAAACTGTGGTCTTGACCCGGATAAAGTGGTAATCGTATCCGGAATCGGATGTTCGTCAAGAGCTGCAGGATATATGAACTACAACACGCTGCATACCACGCACGGCAGAGCAATCGCTTTCGCAACAGGCGTTAAGCTTGCAAACCCGGAACTTACGGTAATCGTCATCACAGGCGACGGAGATGCTTCCGCAATCGGCGGGAACCATCTGATTCACGCATGCAGAAGAAATATCGACCTTACCGTTGTGGTATTCAACAATAACATTTACGGTATGACAGGCGGGCAGTATTCCCCTACAACACCGCACGGCGAAAAGGGAACAACCGCTCCTTATGGAAATATCGACTACAATTTCGATATTCCGAAACTTGCAGAGGCAGCAGGCGCAACATTCACGGGAAGATGCACGGCATATCATGCTCCACAGGCAATCAAAGTGATTGAAGCGGGAATTAAACATCACGGATTCTCCCTCATCGAAGGAGTATCGGTTTGTCCTACATACTACGGAAGAAAGAACAAGAAAGGCGACTCTGTTAAGATGCTTTCCTGGCAGAGAGATGTCGCTGTTGATGTGAAGAAAGCGCAGACAATGTCTCCGGAAGAGCTTGAAGGAAAGATGGTGATCGGCGAGCTTTCAAGAAACGAGAACAAAGAAGAATACACGGATATGTATCTTCAGATAATTGATAAGGTTGGAGGTAATAAGTAATGGCAAAGACTGAGATCAGAATGACAGGTTCCGGCGGTCAAGGCGTTATTATGGGTACGATTATCCTTGCCGAAGCTGCTTTTGAAGACGGAAAACAGGTAGTTCAGTGCCAGGCTTACGGACCGGAAGCCAGAGGAGGCTCCTCAAAGGCGGAAACAATTATTTCAGACCAGAAGATTACCTATACTAAGGTATTGCTTCCGGATCTTCTTCTTTCCCTTACCCAGGTTTCTCTTGATAAGTATGTCGGAAGCATGAAACCGGACGGAATTCTGGTTGTTGACTCGGAAATAACCGTTCCGGAAGAAGTTGAGAAGAAACACAGAGTTTACAAGCTTCCGATCCTGGAAGGCGCAACAGAGGTAATAAAGAATCACATGTCAGCGAACATCATTTCGGTAGGTGTCGTAAATGAGTTGATGCATGTGGCTACACAGGAAGCGGTGGAAGCCGCTGTTCTGAATCATGTTCCGAAGGGAACCGAGGAAACGAACCTCAAAGCACTTCATTACGGAGCACAGCTCGTACGCGAATATAAATAATCCGAATATATAAACATGCCAAAAGGCTGCTCGATTCCGAATTGCTTTCGGAAAGAGCAGCCTTTCGCTTTAATATAGGAGCAATAAAATGAATTTTGGCATGCGAGTTATTATCTTCTAGGCTGCGGCCTTCTAGGAGGCTCACAGCAGGAATCTTCTCTGACATCACTTCTGCATGGATCACAGCAAGGATCGCAGCATGGGTTGCAGGACGGTCTTTGACATGGATCGCACTCGTCAGTCTCATCGGATACTTCCCCGCAGTTTTCAAGCGTATCGGAAGGTCTGATCTGTTTCGGGAAAAGCGTCGGGAAAGTTGTGCAGACAGCGTTTTGTTGGGATTCAACGGATACAAACCCTGTTGAAAGAACGCAAAGCTGTACCGGAACAACGATTTTCTTCTCACATGTTACGCAGATCGCGATAATCAGATTTCCGGATACGTTTCCGTCGGCATCTATGCAAAGGTCTCTGCCGTAATTGTTTGTCGCAAGCCTTGCTTCGCATGCGGAATTGCAGAATTCCGTAAATCTCGGAAGAAATGCGGTATCAACGGTCGACGGCATACAGATTTCGAAGAAGTTTGTAAGTACCAGAGGCTGATTTGCATCAGCAACATTTACATCCGCACATATTGTGAACACCGATTCGTTATTGCAGCTGTCGGAAAGCAGCAAATCAAGTTCGATTATAACATTACCCGTAATTGTTATGTTCTGCGTTCCGAAAATCGGAGTGCCCATGCATCTGTCATCGCATTCCCGTGTTTCGGCATACAGCAGTTTTTCCGAAAAGTTTCCGTCGGCACCGACTACGGTAAGTTCCTCACCGCTGCCGTTCCTTAAGAATGTAGCGCCGGAAATCGTGGTGTTAACATCCAGTTTTAAGTTTGTAGGATCGTCTACATTGTTAGGATTAAAGCTCCGCCTGCATCTGATATCTATTACTCTTTTTACTCTGTGTCCGCATGGAATTGATGGAGTAAACGACTGATTTTGAACTGTTTTCATGCCCTGCAGATGCACTAATACCGCATCGTAGACTTTTTGCACATAAATCGGTTCTGAAACCACATTGCTTAAATCACCGTCAAATTCGCAGAGGACATTTGAGTTACAGCAATTTTGATAGAGGTCTTGGGATACTCTTCCACCAAAGCAGCTCATAAATATACCTCCTTATAATCCAATATCTTTTCTTTCTTACTATATGATTTTTCGGCAAAGTGTGTTACAATAAAGTGGTTATTTTATTTAGGGCAGGTTAGAAATGAATAAATCAGTAATCGGAATCGTAATTTCAATCTTATTCGGGTTTTGCCTTATTGTATGGGCAACCGATTCGGTAGGTGCATCCTTTGGAAAAATAGGAGAAAATATCGCACTCGGACTTGTCGCGATTGTTTTGATCATAGGATTGATAAAAGCCGGGAGGGAAAAGAAATGAGCAAAATTGAAATTAAAAAATTGAACTGCGGCGTTCGCGTCGTGATGGAAAAAATAGATTATGTGCAGTCGGCAGCTTTTGGCATTTGGGTGCGCGCCGGTGCCGTAAACGAAAACGAAAAAAACGCCGGAGTATCGCATTTTATCGAGCATATGATGTTCAAAGGAACCGAAACACGGAATGCAAGAATGATTGCTGAGGATATTGACAGAATCGGCGGACAGATCAATGCTTTCACAGGCAAGGAAGCAACCTGCTATTATGTCAAGACCATCGGCTCGAATCTTCAGAAAGGTGCGGAGGTCATCCTCGACATGCTTCTGCACTCAGTATTTGACAAGGTTGAAATGGGAAAAGAACGCAAAGTCATCTGCGAAGAAATCAAGATGATTCAGGACCAGCCGGATGACCTGGCTCATGACACCGTGACGGAGATGCTTTTTAAGGGCAGTCCGCTCGGCAAGAGCATCATAGGGACTCCGACTTCCTTAAAAAACATATCAAGAAATGTTCTTGTGAAATATAAGGAAGAGCAGTACGCAAGGGATTCCATTGTCGCATCGGTTGCCGGAAACTTTGACGAAGAGGCATTTTGTGATTTTCTGGAGGATAAATTCAGCTCCATGGCAGCTTCCAAGGAATGTCCGGAACTGGAACCGAACGAGCACGAGAGAAGTTTCAAAGTAATGGTAAAAGACATTCAGCAGTCTCACATCTGCCTTGCCGCGAAGGGTCTTCCGCTTAGCGACAAGCGAATCTACGCTTTTCAGGTACTGAACAATATCATGGGCGGAAGCATGAGTTCAAGGCTCTTCCAAAACATACGAGAAGAAAAAGGTCTTGCATACAGCGTTTACTCCGTTTCCAGTTCTTTCTCCTCAGATGGATATTACCTGATTTATGCGGGTGTGGGTCACGATAAAATCAGACATGCGCTTGCCGGAATCGAAGAAGAATTGATGATTCTGAAAAGAGACGGTGTTACACAGGACGAACTTTCCATGTCGAAAGAACAGCTCAAGAGCAGTTTTATTTTCGGTCAGGAAAATGTTGCAAGCAGAATGTTTGCAAACGGCAAAAATGTCACTCTCCTCGACAGAGTCTATACTCCGGAGGAGATTATATCGGAAATTGACAGCGTCAGCCTTGAGGATATCGACGAAGTTAAGATGCTTATATGCGACCCGCATCGTTACACGGGAGTTGCGGTTACAGATAAGAGATTTGATTGGAGCAGAGCATGGAAATAAGGATTGTAAGCAAAGGCGGCGCCCTTCCTGCGTATGCAACCGAAGGATCTTCGGGTGCGGATTTGAGGGCCTATATCGAAGAGCCGATTACCTTGATGCCGGGCGAAAGGAGACTTGTGCCAACGGGGCTTTTCGTTGAAATTCCGCAAGGCGTTGAGGCACAGATCAGAGCACGCTCCGGTCTTGCCATAAAGCACGGAATCGGTCTGGTAAACGGAGTCGGCACGGTGGACAGCGACTACAGGGGCGAATGGAACATTCCTCTGATTAACTGGGGGCAGGAACCATATACGATACATAGCGGTGACAGAATCGCGCAGGTGATTTTTTCACGATACGAAAAAGCGGATTTCGTTTCGGTTTCCCAAATAAGCGAAACGGAGCGGGGAGCAGGCGGATTCGGACATACGGGTATTAAATAGAAGGGTTTGTTTAAGGCGAGGTAGAAAATGTTACTTAGAGAAGAACTGGAAAAACGCGAATTTGAGATTTTGTCGGAAAAAGCAGCCAAAAGTGCTGAATCCAAAGGAAGAATGTTTCCCGAGGAAAAATGCAATATAAGGACGGATTTTCAAAGAGACCGGGACAGGATTATCCATTCCAAGGCGTTCCGAAGACTCATGCATAAGACACAGGTATTCCTGGCACCGGAGGGCGACCATTTCCGGACACGGCTCACGCATACCATTGAGGTTTCTCAAATTGCAAGAACCATTGCAAGGGCACTGAATCTCAATGAGGACCTGACGGAGGCAATCGCACTGGGGCATGACCTCGGACACACGCCGTTTGGCCATAACGGGGAAGAAGTCTTGAACAAAATTCATCCGGGCGGGTTTGAGCATAACGTCCAAAGCCTCCGCGTGGCGGATGTCATTGAGTCCACACAGTCCAGGCGCGGAATGAACTTGACCATGGAAGTCAGAGACGGGATCGTGAATCATACCGGCCCTGTGCGTCCTTTTACGCTTGAGGGGCAGATTGTCAAAATCAGCGACCGCATCGCCTATATCAATCATGATATTGACGACGCCATTCGAAGCGGCGTTATTTCTGCAGAGGATTTGCCGGAAGAAGCCATTCGCGTTTTCGGCAGCACACACCGCATGCGCATCAACAATATGGTTGTGGATGTCATCACAAACAGCGACGGCAGGGACATTATATGCCAAAGCGAGGAATACAAAACCAATTTGGATGCCCTTCGAACCTTTATGTTTGCGAATGTTTACAAAAGCAGCCGGGTAAAAAGGGAAGAGGATCTAAACAAGGTTGAGGTCGTAATCAGTTCGCTGTATGATTACTTTATCAAGAACATCGACCAGCTTCCGGAGGACATGAAGGAAATCGCGGAAAGAGACGGCAAAAACGAAGCGGTGAAGGATTATGTGGCAGGAATGACAGACCGATTTGCACTTGCGGTTTACACGGATTTGTTCGTACCGAAGGGATGGAAATAAATCCCGACATTGACAAAAACTAAATTTTCGACATATTTTTCATAAAAAAAAGGAAACGGCCTTTTCTTCTCGTATATAAAACTAGAATGGTTTTGTACGGAGCGTAAGATGGGTCGTTTTATTAATAATTCAAGCATAGATGAGCTGAAGGAAAGCATTAATATCGTGGATGAAGTTGCCAAGGTTGTGCAGCTTAAGAGAGCGGGAGCCAATTACAAAGGATGCTGTCCTTTTCATAATGAGAAGACCCCATCGTTTGTAGTTTCCGAGCAGAAACAGATTTTTACGTGTTTTGGGTGCGGGGAAACCGGAAATGTAATCAAATTCACACAGAAATATTACAATCTGGACTTCCCGGAGGCCGTTGAGAAACTGGCAAGAGAAAACGGAATCACGCTGAAGCACAGCGGAACCGAGGACAAGGACCGCGAGAGATATTATGAAATAAACAAAGAAGCCGCAAGATTTTTCTACAAAAGCTTCACGGAAGCAAAGAATGCGGGCTATACATACATGAAGAAGCGTGGCATTGAGGATGCGGTTCTCAAAAAATTCGGAATCGGATATGCGGATGACGAATGGGACAGCCTCTACCGATACTTCAAGGAAAAGGGCGTAGAAGAAAAAATTCTCTTGGAACTCGGCCTTATTTCCGAAAGCAAGGGAAAATATTACGATAAATTCAGAAATCGTGTCATGTTTCCGATTATAAACACCGCAGGAAGGGTAATAGGATTTGGAGGGAGAGCAATCGGCGATGCACAGCCCAAATATCTCAATTCACCGGAGAACAAGGTTTTTCAGAAGAAGAATAATCTTTATGCTTTGAATATCTGCAAACAGGACATCGGAAGACAGAACAGTGCTATCCTGGTTGAAGGATACATGGATGTGATTTCTCTTTACCAGGCAGGCGTCAGAAATGCGATTGCGTCCCTTGGAACCGCACTCACCGAGAATCAGGCAAGGCTCATCAAGCGTTACACGAAGAATGTCATTCTTTCTTACGATGCTGACCAAGCCGGAAGAAAGGCGGCGATGCGCGGAATCGATGTGCTTTCCGGACAGGACTGCAAAGTCAAGGTTCTGCATGTCACAGACGGAAAAGACCCGGACGAGTTCATCAAGCAGCACGGCAGGGATGCTTTTCTCGCACTTACCGAAAAAGCACTTCCGATGATAGATTACAAACTGGATTCGCTGAAACAGAATATTAACCTGGGGAGTGAAGAAGGAAAAATTGATTTCATGAAAAAAGCCGCCGGAATTTTAAAAACTTTAAGCCCGATAGAGGCGGATATTTATATAAAAAAGCTTGCAAAAGAACTCAAAATTGCAGAAGGCGCTATAAGAATGGAAATCTTAGGCAATAATAGTACGGGTGAAAAGAAAATTGTGCACGCTCAGGAGCGGAGCCACGAGCCGGAGCAAGAGGAAATTTCGCAGCTTGAACTTACACTGATTAAATCCCTGCTGATGAATCCACCGTTTGTAGAAGAACTTTTGGATAAGCAAGAAATCATGGAAAGCCGGCAGGCACGCAAAATACTCAACATCATGTTTGAGCTTTACGGATTGAACGAGGATTTTGACAGTGCACAGATCATGGATTGCCTTGATCCGGATGAAAGTCAGAACCTTTCCGGAGAGCTGGATAGAATTATTATTGCAGGAAATGAAGACAAAGTTTTCGCCGAATGCATCAGAAAATGGGAACTTGACAAACTGCTCTTGAAAGAAAAGCAGCTGATTGACCGACTATCTCTGGCCGATGAAGAGGCCGGTGTGGAATCAATAAAAGAATTAACCGAAGAACTTATGAAAGTTCAGTCAAAAATCAAAACATACGGGGGAAGAATTTAATGGCAACAGAAAACAAAAACGAATTTATCGAAATGAATGCAAAACAGCGTACGGATGACAGC
>FR881969.1:51814-68074 GCA_000435615.1 Firmicutes bacterium CAG:238
AAGAGAAGAAGCAGAGCCTGATTAAAGAACTGATTGATAAGGGTAAGACTTCAAAGAACAAACTCACTTACACGACGATCGCCGATGTGCTTGAATCCGCTGATTTGGATAAGAACCAGATGGATGACATATACGATATGCTTATGTCGAAGGGCATTGAGATTATATCGGAGACTGAGCCTGACGATTTTGACATTATACTCGATGAAGAAGATCTAACAGAGAATCCGGATGCAATCATCGAAGAGGCAAACGAAATTGACCTTGAAGCAAATATGCCAAAGGGTGTTGCGGTTGACGACCCTGTAAGAATGTATCTGAAAGAGATCGGAAAAGTTCCTCTGCTTACAGCAGATGAAGAAATCGAACTCGCAAAACGCATGGAAAAAGGCGATGAGGAGGCAAAGAAACGTCTTTGCGAGGCAAACCTCAGGCTTGTTGTAAGTATTGCGAAAAGATATGTGGGACGCGGAATGCTTTTCCTTGACCTTATACAAGAAGGAAACTTAGGCCTTATCAAGGCGGTAGACAAGTTTGACTACACCAAGGGATACAAGTTCTCCACCTATGCGACATGGTGGATCCGCCAGGCAATCACGCGTTCGATTGCAGACCAGGCAAGAACCATTCGTATCCCGGTTCACATGGTTGAGACCATCAACAAACTCATCCGTGTATCCAGACAGCTCCTTCAGACTTACGGGCGTGAGCCGACCCCTGAAGAAATCGCCCAGGAAATGGGACTGTCCGTAGACAAGGTAAGAGAAATACAGAAGATTGCACAGGAACCGGTATCTCTGGAAACACCTATCGGCGAGGAAGAAGACAGCCATCTTGGCGATTTCATCCCGGATGAGGATGTTCCGGCACCGGCAGAAGCAGCAGCATTCTCCATGCTCAAGGAACAGCTTGTCGAGGTGCTGGATACTTTGACGGAGAGAGAGCAGAAGGTTCTCAAGCTTCGTTTCGGCCTTGAGGACGGCAGGGCAAGAACGCTGGAAGAAGTCGGCAAGGAATTTGAGGTTACGCGTGAGCGTATCCGTCAGATTGAAGCCAAAGCCCTCAGAAAACTTCGCCATCCGAGCAGAAGCAAGAAATTAAAGGACTATTTGGAATAAACAGGGGATTTTCTGATGATGAAGCTAAGTCCAAGACTGAAAAAAATTGCAGAGCAAATAAATGCAGGCGAAACCATGGCGGACATAGGAACCGATCATGGTTTTCTGCCTATTTATCTTTGGGAAAACAAAATCTGCCCGAAGGTAATTATGGCGGACATCAGCAGCGGCTCTCTTTCAAAGGCCCGCGAAAACTGCGAGATGTATGATCCGGATGCCCGGTTTGATTTGAGACTTGGTTCGGGTATCGAAGTGCTTAAAGAGGCTGAGGTTGATGCGGTTGTCATGGCAGGAATGGGCGGCATTTTGATGACGGAAATCCTCGAAAAGGATGTTAAGAAGTCTCTTTCTTTCCGTAAACTGATTCTTCAGCCGCGCAAAGACGTCGGCAAGCTGAGATACTGGCTTTTTAACAACGGTTTCAGCATAACAAACGAGGCTTTGGTGCGGGAAGGCAAATATATCTGCGAAATAATCACGGCGGTTCCCAAGGAAGTTGCAATAACAAGGCAGATGAACGGAGACGACATCGAATATGAATTTCCGCATTCCCTCATTGATTACAATGATGAACTGCTGGAAGAATATTTAAACACAAAACGGAAGCTTGAAGCGGAAATCCTTGCGAACATGAAAAAGGGCAAGTATACAACCGCAAAGGAAATCAGACATCAGGAATACCGAATTTCATATATTGATTATCTTTTGAGGAGGATCTAGCAAATGAGAATGGATGATTTTATAAGAGAAGTGGAAAACATAGCACCGCTTGAACTTCAGGAACCGTGGGACAATTCCGGCATACAGATCCGCGCCGGAAACAATGAAATTTCAAAGGTTTTGGTTGCACTTGAAATTAACGAAAGAGTAATCGACGAGGCAATCGGCGCGGGTGCGGACATGATTCTTACCCATCATCCTCTGCTATTTGAAGAGATCAAAAAAATTGACAGTAACGAAGTTGCGGGAAATCATATTGTCAAACTGATAAGGAGAGGAATCAGCGTTTATTCTTCTCATACACCGTTTGACAAATGCATAGGCGGAAACAACGATTACCTTGGCAGCATCCTTGGAATTGAGGACATCGGACCGATGCCGGGAGAAGAAAGTGCGATTTGCAGAATCGGAAACCTGGCTTCTCCTATGACTTGTGCGGAGTTCGCGGAGCACGCATCTCGCGTTCTGCGAATCGAGAAACATTTTTTCCATTTTGCGGGAATACCGGATGAACTTGTGTCGAAAATCGGCTGGTGCACCGGTGCAGGCGCGGAATTTCTTGACACAGCGGTTGCGGCCGGGTGTGATTTGTTCCTGACGGGCGATGTTAAGTACCATACGGCGCAGCACGCAAGGGATTTGGGAATGAATGTGCTTGACTGCGGACACTACGGCACAGAATATATTTTCTGTGAAAATATGCGTTCAAAGCTTGACAAATTCTATAATTTGGATATAATTCAATCTCGTGTGAACATTAATCCGTTCGCAGCAATTTAAGAGAAGATTTTAGAGGTTTCTTATGAAAGATACGCGTAAAACAAAGAGAAGAGTGATACAGGTTGCGGTGATTCTGCTGATTGCTGCAGTCGTTGTTACATACAGCATCACATTTATCGGTGCATTTTATTAATATTCATCCGTTTATTTTCGGGTAGAGCAGACGGTCGCGTGCGCCCTCGTCGGCGTATGAGGAAAGTCCGGGCTCCGCAGGGCAGGGATGCCGGATAACGTCCGGCGTAGGTAACTATAGGGAAAGTGCAACAGAAACATACCGCCGAAACAGTACGGCTGTGGCAAGGTTGAAATGGTGAGGTAAGAGCTCACCGGCGGCATGGAGACATGCCGGCCGTGTAAACCCCATCCGGAGCAAGACCAAATAGGGGCAAAAGGTGGCTGCCCGTCACCTCCCGGTAGGTAGGTCGCTGGAGCTTGTCAGCAATGGCAAGTCGAGATAGATGATCGTTTAATACAGAACCCGGCTTACAGCTCTGCCCGAATCAATTTTGCACGAAAGACCAAATTGAAGTCAGGAAATAACATTTACACGAAGAAGGCTTCTATAAAGGGGGTGCTTCGTGTATTTTTGCGTTTAAGGGAGGGAAAAATTAGAAGTGTAAAAAAAATTACAAAAACACCACGCGGCGAAAACGTTGAAATTTCAACCTTCTAAAATTTAACATTTTTACGCAGGATAAAAACCCGATGCAAAGCCGGTGTGAAAAGGACTCAAAGGAGTGCTAAACAGGCAAAAATACACGAAAAGGGGGTCTGTTTTGGGCACTTGGTGGGAATTGCCTAATTTTTCCAGCAGCCTGCTTACCTGAACACTCAGATACAAAAGGCTGTCGCATTAATGGGAAGTAAGCGTTAATGCGACAGCCCCTTTGCTTGCCACCACAACAAAAACACGAAAAATACCTTTTATTTCTCTGCCTGTTGTGATATAGTTTAGTATGTATGAGTATGCTTATGCTTATGTAACAGGAGGTACAATAAATGAAGATTATATTGGACGGAATGGGCGGCGACAACGCACCTGCATCAGTTGTGGAAGGTGCGGTTTTGGCCTCAAAAGAAATGGAGCATGAAATTGTTCTGATAGGGCAGCAGGAGTTAATTGAAAAAGAATTAAAAAAATATAAATACGATGAGAAGAAGATCAGCATTGTTGACGCGAGAGAAGTCATCACAAATGATGAGGCACCGGTGCGTGCGGTGCGTTCCAAGAAGGATTCTTCCATTGTAAAGGGAATCAATATGGTGAAATCCGGAGAAGGGGATATTTTTATTTCCGCAGGAAGTACAGGAGCACTTCTTTCGGGAGGACTTTTCATTCTCGGAAGAATTCAGGGGATCGACAGGCCTGCACTTGCGTCGGTGTATCCGATTATCGGCGGCAGAGCGTCTCTTCTTGTAGATGCCGGTGCAAACTCGGAATGCAAGCCAAACAATCTGCTCGAGTTCGGAATTATGGGAAATATCTATATGGAGAAAGTAATCGGCCGTGAGAACCCGAAGGTCGGACTTGTAAACATCGGAAGTGAATCAAAAAAAGGTTCCACATTGACCAAAGCGGCATATGAGCTTTTGGAACAGAGTGATATGAATTTCATCGGCAATGTCGAGGCAAGAGATGTGCCGAAGGGTGCATGTGATGTTATCGTAACAGACGGTTTTACCGGAAATGTTATTCTGAAACTCACAGAAGGCCTTGCATGGAATATTCTGCAGGTCATCAAGAAGAAATTCACCGAAGGTGTTAAGGCAAAACTCGGAGCAGCACTGCTGATTGACAAACTCGGAAGTCTCAAGCAGGAATTTGACTACTCTTCCTACGGCGGAGCACCGATTCTGGGTGTAAAAGGTCCAATCTTAAAAATGCATGGTTCATCAAGTGCAAATGCCGTGAAAAACACGATTCTGAAGGGAATCCCTTATGTGGAGGGAAATGTTGTCGGCACAATTCAGAACTCAGTTCTTGAAATTGAAGAAATCACATTGAATGAGTAAAACATTTTTTGAAGGATATACAGAATGAAAAATATCGGAGAATTAGAAAAGAAAATCGGATACAGCTTCCGAAGCAAAGATCTGATTGAGCGGGCACTTACCCACAGTTCCTTTAACCGTGAAAAAAGCACCAGACACAAGGACAACGAACGCCTTGAATTTCTAGGCGATGCTTTTCTGGATGCGATCGTGGGTGCGGAGCTTTACAGCAGGATGGATGCGGTAACCGAAGGAACACTTACAAAGACAAGAGCTCTTATTGTGTGTGAAAAGGCCCTTGCAAAGGTTTCCAGAGAATTCAATATCGGCAAATACATGCTCATGGGACATGGTGAGGCAGCGACAGGAGGCAGAAACAAGGATTCCATTCTTGCAGATGCACTGGAAGCACTTATCGGAGCAATCTATCTGGATGGTGGATACCGTGCGGCACAGAAATTTACGGTAACGGCTTTTGAAGATACAATCTGCGGAGCCATTTCGGGAAAAATTTTTTCGGACTACAAATCAGAAATACAGGAGATGCTTCAAAGCAGCGGAAAATCCGTTAACATAAATTATGTTGTCGACAAGGAAGAAGGACCGGCGCATAACAAAACATTCTACTTACACCTGGAATGCGACGGACAGAAACTGGGCAGCGGATACGGAAAAACAAAAAAGGAAGCAGAGCAGAACGCTGCAAAATCAAGTTTAGCAATCCTTGAGAGGAGACAACCGAATGTACTTTAAAAGAATAGAAATGCACGGATTTAAGTCCTTTGCCGAACCGGTGGTAATTGAATTTCACGAAGGTGTTACTTGTATCGTAGGACCCAACGGGAGCGGAAAGAGTAATATCAGTGATGCAATCCGATGGGTTCTCGGGGAGCAAAGCCCCAAGATGCTCAGAGGCGGAAAGATGGAGGAAGTTATTTTTGCGGGAACCGCGAGCAGAAAGTCGCACGGAATGGCAGAAGTGACGCTTGTAATTGACAACTCTACGGCAATTCTGCCAATCGACTACAGCGAAGTTGCGATTACTAGAAGAATGTACCGCTCGGGAGAAAGCGAATATCTGATTAACAACAATCAGTGCAGACTGCGCGACATAAAGGAACTCATCATGGATACCGGAATCGGTGTTGACGGATACTCCATTATCGGGCAGGGCAAGATTGCTGATATTGTAAGTAACAAACCGGAAAGCAGACGCGAAATTTTTGAGGAAGCTGCCGGTGTTGTAATGTACAAAAGCAAGAAGGCCGAAGCGGAGCGAAAGCTGCAGAATACGAACGCAAATCTGGAGAGAGTCAACGACATTGTCGGAGAAATCGAGGGGAGAATCGACGGACTCAGAGAGGACAGCATTAAGGCAAAAGAATATCTTGAACTCAGAGAGAAATATAAAGAACTTGAAATCAATATTACTTTAAAGAATATAGAAAAACTTGATCTTGCTACGGAAACTCTCAAGGATGATGTAATGACAATATCGGCAGATATTGAGGAATTGTCAGCCCAAAAGGTTCGTCTGAATGAAGAACTTGCCGAAAGCAGGGCGAAGAATGACAGATTGGAAGAGCTCGGAAACGAGGCACGTGACAAGCTTTTAAGCAAGGTGGAGGAAATCAATGCTCTTTCGAACAAAAGTCAGCTTGATAAGGAAAGATTGAGCACAATCGAGAGAGATACCGAACGCTTTTCAGATGAAAAGCAGGAACTCGACGAAAAACTCATCAGAGAGCTTAACAATCGAAAAGAGCTTGAAGAAAGCAGGGACGAGATACAAAAAAGCCTGGAGAGCGAAGAAGAAAAGCTTCGTGTAAAGATTGAGGCATATAACGAAATTACAAAGAAGTCCCTGGAAATTTCGGATGAAATCGACACGGCGAAGAACCGTATGATTGATCTTCACAGCACCGCATCCTCACGCCGCTCCGAGGCCAGAAGTCTGCAAAGCTACCGTCAGTCTCTTGAGAAGCGCAAGGAGCAGATCTTAAGCGACGGCGAAGCAATCAAACAGAACATTGCAAATTATGAAAGTGATAAAACCGCTGCGTCCGGCGAAAAAGAAGCGGCAGCGGCAGGCCTTGCAGATGCTCGCGGGGAGATTTCCAAAACACGCAGCGATATTGCCAAACTGAACAATGAGATCAATTCGCTTTCAAAAGAAAACGAAGATCTTAGAATACGTGCCGGACAGGCAAACACCCGAAAGAAAACCATTGAAGAGATGGAACATAACTATGAGGGATATAACGGTGCGGTAAGATTTCTTATGAAAGCAGGCATACCGGGAATCAAAGGCGTGGTTGCGGATTTGATGAAGGTGCCTTCGGGCATGGAAGTTGCAGTGGAAACCGCTCTCGGCGCGGGAATGCAGAATATTGTCTGCAGCAAAGATGCCGACGCAAAGAAAGCAATCAACGAGCTGAAGGCCAATAAAGCGGGAAGGCTTACCTTCCTGCCGCTGGAAAGCATTCACGGAAATCCTGCAAATGTACCGCAATCGGTACGACAGGATGCCGGTTTCAAGGGACTGGCCTGTGATTTGATTGAATATGACAAGGCGTACGAAGGAATATTCAAATATCTGCTTGGCCGCGTTGCGGTCGTTGACAATATGGATACGGCAGTTAGGCTTTCCAAGACTGCCGGAGGCGGAATCCGATTTGTAACGCCGGACGGCGAAATTATCAATGCCAGCGGTGCGATTACAGGCGGAAAATACAAAAATGCAACCGCCAATCTGCTTGCCCGCCAGACGGAGATAAGCACACTGGAAAGCGAAATAAAGCGCCTTACCCGTACATATAACGAGAATAAGGACAAGCTCGAAAGCCTCAAGGCAGAAGCGGATGCTTTACTTAAGAATTGCGCCGATTCGGAGGAGAAGGCCAGAAAGCTTGAACTTTTGGTACTTGAATCAGAGACAAGATTAAAAGCCCTTGAAGACAATTACAAGGACACAAAGGAAAGCAATGCAAAAAAAGAGCGTGAACTCGAAAGCATCGAAAATGACTTTGTAAATCTTGCACAAACCGAAGCAACGCTTCTCAGAGAAGCGGATGAAGCAGATGCGGAGATAAAACGACTGGATGAAGAAACCACCGAACTGATGGAATCTTTTGAGGAAATAAAGCTTCAAACACAAAATGCCGGAGAAGAGATAACGAAGGCAAGAATTGCAAGGACGGAATGCGACAGCAAATTCGAGGCGGCAGGACGCATGCTCGAACGCGTCGGAGCGTCCGTCGATGAGATTCAAGCACAGATTGAGGCTAAACAGATGAGCCTGGAGGCACTTGAAAAAGAAAAATCCGAGATCCTGTTCGGAAGCGAAAATTCCGAGGATAATTACCGCAGCAAACTGGAAGAAAAGACGAGACTGGAAGAATACATTGCAGAAATAGCATCCGAAAAGGCACAGCTTTCGTCCGATTTGGGGGAACGCACCACGGAATTTGCCGAAATCGGTGATAAATTGAATTCGTATCAGGACAGAAAGTACCAGATTGAAATCAAATTAGCCAAGAACGAAACGCAAATGGACACATGGAAGGAAAAACTTTGGGAAGAGTTTGAAATTTCGTATGCACAGGCGGTTTCGATGAAGAAGGACGATTTTGTCCTTTCAACGGCAACGAGAGAAAGTCGGGAAATAAAAAATAGAATGAAGGAACTCGGCGATGTCAATATCGGTGCAATCAAGGAATACGAACAGATAAGCACCCGATATGAATTCCTTACAGAGCAGAGAAGCGATATCCTGGAAGCAATGCAGGAACTGCAATCCATTATCAGCGATATGGATAAAACGATCAAGACCAAGTTCAAGGAAAACTTTGATCAGGTGGTCGTAAACTTTGAAGAAATCTTTAAGGAACTCTTCGGCGGCGGGCACGCGGAACTGACACTTGATAACGAAGATAATCCGCTCGAGTCGGGCATCGACATCATCGCACAGCCGCCGGGCAAAAAACTGCAGAACATTAACCTGATGTCCGGTGGTGAGAAGACGATGACCGCAATTGCACTTATGTTTGCAGTTCTGAAGACAAAGCCGACACCGTTCTGCATCTTGGACGAGGTTGAGGCGGCACTTGACGATAATAATATCGATCGATTCGCAAGATATTTGAGAAGATTCGATGGTATTCAGTTTGCAATTGTAACACACCAAAAGGCAACCATGGAGCACGCGGATGTGCTTTACGGCGTAACCATGCCGGAACAGGGAATTTCAAAGGTACTCTCACTGAGATTGGGAGATGACTTTGATATCTAGCGAAGGCATACAGTTAAAGGGAAAAAGAGAGGAAAAAATGTCACTATTCAAAGAAAAAAAATCCTTCTTCGGAAGGCTTTCGGAAAAAATCAGCGATGTCATAATGGCAAGGGGGACCGTTGACGAGGAACTAATGGATGAACTTGAAGAAGTCCTAATCACTTCGGACATCGGCATGGATACAACCATGAAAATCATGGAAAAACTCAGAGCCTATGTAAAAGGTGAGTATGTTTCCACCCCCGAGAATGTTAAAAAAGGACTTCAGAAGATCATGACTCAGATGGTCGATAAAGGCGATGCACAGAAACTCTGCGACGAAAGTCCTTTGGTGATTCTTATGATAGGAATTAACGGCGGCGGTAAGACTACAAGCATAGGCAAGCTTGCACACAGATGTAAGAAACAAGGCAGGAAAGTTATGCTTTGTGCAGCAGATACATTCAGAGCGGCTGCTGCAGAACAGCTTGCCGTATGGGGAGAAAGAAACGGCATTAATGTAATCCGTCATCAGGAAGGTGCAGATCCTTCAGCAGTAATCTTTGATGCAATCCAGTCGGCAAAAGCCAAGAACATGGATGTTCTTATCTGTGACACCGCAGGCAGATTGCAGAACAAGAAAAATCTGATGAATGAGCTCGAAAAGATGAACAAAGTAATCGACAGAGAATATCCGGAGGCTCACAGAGAAACTTTGCTTGTGCTCGACGCTACGACGGGTAAGAATGCGGTTTCTCAGGCACAGGAGTTTGGTCAGGTGGCGGATATTACGGGAATCATCCTCACCAAGCTTGACGGAACGGCCAAAGGCGGAATCGCAATCACAATCGCAGAGGAATACGATATGCCGATTAAATTTATCGGTGTAGGCGAAGGGATTGAAGATTTGGAAGAATTCGATGCCGAACGTTTTATAGGAGGTATTTTCGATGAGTAAACCGATTGTTGCCGTTGTAGGGCGTCCAAATGTTGGAAAATCAACTTTTTTTAATAAAATTGTCGGAAGAAGAGTGTCAATAGTTGAAGACACTCCGGGCGTAACCAGAGACCGAATTTACGCTGAGGCCGAATGGAACGGAGTGCAGTTTGCACTTATTGACACCGGAGGAATCGAGCCGTCAAGTGCGGACGTTATTCTGTCGCAGATGCGCGAACAGGCGCAGATTGCAATGGATATGGCAGATGTAATCCTTTTTATCACGGACGGAAAAGACGGACTTACGCATGCGGACCGCGAAGTTGCTTCCATGCTTATGAGAACGGGAAAGCGTGTAATCCTAGTTGTAAACAAGATTGACGCACCGTGGAATCTGCCGGATGACTTCTATGACTTTTACGAGCTCGGTCTCGGAGAACCGATTCCGATTTCCGCAGCAAACATGCTCAACTTCGGTGATGTTCTTGATGAAATCGTGGAGAGCTTTCCGGACGAAGCATACGAGGATGACGAAGAAGTAACGAAAATTGCCGTAATCGGCAAGCCAAATGTTGGAAAATCTTCGCTCATCAACTGTCTGCTTGGGGAGAAGAGAGTAATCGTTTCGCCGATAGCGGGAACCACACGAGATTCCATCGATACTCCGTTCGAAAAAGACGGAAAGAAATATATCTTGATTGATACGGCGGGAATCCGCAGAAAATCAAAGGTAAACGAGGACATTGAAAGATACAGCGTAATTCGTGCGGTTGCCGCAATTGAAAGGTGCGATGTGTGCCTTCTGATGATAGACGCGGCCGAAGGACTTACCGACCAGGATAAGAAGATAGCCGGCGTTGCACATGAAGCAGGCAAGGGAATCGTTATTGTGGTGAATAAGTGGGATTTAATTGAAAAAGAAACCAACACCATGCGTGACTTCAGGCGTCTGCTTGAAGCTGATATGCAGTTCATGTCATACGCGCCATCCGTGTTCATATCCGTAAAAGACAAGCAGAGGGTGAATCAGGTCATTGAGATGGCGGAATATGTATCGGAAAAGAGAGCACTCAGAGTGCCTACGGGACAGCTGAACAGCCTTATTCAGGATGCAATCATGATGAAACAGCCGCCTTCGGACAAGGGACACCGGCTCAAGATATACTATGTAACACAGGTGGGCGTAAAACCGCCGCTGTTCAGTTTCCAAATCAACAAGCGGGATCTGATGCACTTCTCATATGCAAGATATCTTGAGAACAGAATCAGGGACGGCTTTGGATTTGAGGGAACTTCCATAAAATTTGTATTCAGAGAAAAAGGCGAGAAGGTAGAATAGGATGCAGTTTGATTTTTACGATATAATAACGATTCTGTCCGCATATTTAATCGGGAATATTTCCCCGGCAATCATATTGGGGAAAATCAACGGAATCGATATAAAGAAAGAGGGCAGCGGCAATGCCGGAACCACAAACGCACTTCGTGTACTTGGAAAGAAGGCGGCAGTCATTACCCTTGTCGTTGACATTTTGAAAGGTGTTGTAGCGGTAAAATTCGGGATGATGCTCGGATATGAGACCGGAATCTGGTGTGCGCTCGCAGTGTTTTGCGGGCACATCTGGCCGTGTCTTTACCGTTTTAAGGGCGGCAAAGGTGTTGCGACTGCTTTTGGGGCAATTTTGTCCGTCAACTGGCTCCTTGCACTGACGGCTCTTGCAATTGTCGCATGCGGACTTTTGATCAGCAAACGAATGTCTGTCGGTTCCTTGCTTGGCGCGGCGACCTTTCCTGTGGCCTGTTGGTTTATGGAAAAGGATTTTATCATCGTCGGATGTATCATGGCGGCAATTGTTCTTATCAAACACCGTGCAAACATCGTCAGACTTTTCAAGGGCGAAGAGCCGCCGATGGGAATTTTTAAAACAAAAAACCGGGAGGATAAGCAGGCAGAATGAGTTATGAAAATAAAAGAATTGCGGTAATCGGAGCGGGAAGCTTTGGTACGGCTCTTGCGATGACGCTTTCAGGCAGAGGGCATACCGTAACAATGTGGGCAAGAAGAAAAGAGCAAATTGAAGAAATGTCAAAGGAACATAGCAATTCGCACTATCTTCCGGGAGTGGTTCTGCCGGAGGAACTCTTGTTTACCGATAATCTGGAAGATGCGGTAAGCGGCAAGGATCTGCTGCTTTTTGCAGTGCCCGCACAGAAATTCCGCGAGGTCTTTGCAGAAGCAATGAAATATGCGGATGTGCAAATCCCGATTGTGAATGTTGCGAAGGGAATTGAAAAAGGAACGCTTCTGAGACTTTCGGAGGTAGCAGAAGAAATTTCCCCGAACTGTAAGTTTATAGCACTGTCCGGCCCGTCCCATGCCGAGGAAGTCGCTCGCAGAATGCCTACAACAGTGGTTGTGGCGGGAAAAGACCACGATTTGGCAGTGGAAATACAGGAGGCTTTCAGTACGGACCGCTTCCGTGTATATACAAATGAGGACCTCATTGGTGTGGAACTGGGAGGTGCTCTTAAGAATATCATTGCACTCGGAGCGGGAATTTCCGACGGTCTTAAATTTGGAGACAACGCCAAAGCGGCAATGATGACCCGCGGAATAACCGAAATGACGCGGCTTGGAATCGCTTTGGGAGCAAGAGCAGAGACGTTTTCGGGCCTTGCCGGAATCGGCGACCTGATTGTAACCTGCACCAGTATGCATTCCAGAAACAGAAGATGCGGAATTCTGATCGGAGAAGGACATTCCGTAGAGGAAGCTGTTCAGAAAATCGGCATGGTTGTCGAGGGACTTTCGACGGCGGAAGCTGCCAATATGATTGCACAGAAATACGATGCGGAAATGCCAATCACGCAGTGCATCTATCATATGATTGAAGGACGCGTAAACGCACAGGAAGCAGTTGAAATTTTGATGGGCCGCAAGAAAAAGAACGAAATGCATATTTAATTTCGAGCTCACGTTGGAGGTATAAAATTGTCAGACAAAAAAACATTTCATATAACCACTTTCGGCTGCCAGATGAACGAGCATGATTCGGAAACACTGGCAGGAATGCTGATTGAAAAAGGATATGTGCCGGCTGCGGAACGAAAAGACGCAAACATCGTGATTTTCAACACTTGCAGCATAAGAGAAAATGCTGACAAGCGTTTCTTCGGAACTTTGGGACAGCTGAAACGCCGAAAGACAGAACAGAGAGAGAATTTTACGGTATGCGTGTGCGGCTGCATGATGCAGCAGCAGCACATCATCGATACGATTAAGGCAAAGTATCCGTGGGTGGATGTGATCTTCGGAACGCACAATCTTCACCAGCTGCCGGAACTTCTCGATAATCTTTACAAAGAAAAACACAAGCAGCTTGCAATATGGGAAGAAGGCGGAGAAATTGTAGAAGGACTTCCTGCAAGAAGATTATTCAAGCACAAGGCGTTTGTGAATATAATGTACGGATGCAACAACTTCTGCACCTATTGCATCGTTCCATACACAAGAGGAAGAGAGAGAAGCAGAATTCCCGAGGATATCCTGAAAGAAGTACAGGCACTCGCAGCAGATGGTGTAAAGGAAATCACGCTTTTGGGTCAGAATGTGAACTCCTACAAAGGAATCAGCAGGGACAGCGGTGAAAAAACGGATTTTACCGACTTGATTTATATGCTCAGTGAGGTTGACGGAATTGAACGAATCCGCTTCATGACGAGCCATCCGAAAGATATATCCGATAAATTAATTGCCGCATACGGAAAATGCGAGAAGCTTTGCCATTATATTCATCTTCCGGTGCAGGCAGGCTCCAGCAAGGTTCTCAAGGAAATGAACCGACATTATACCAGAGAGGATTATCTTGAAATTGTCAGAAAACTCAGGGAAGTGGATCCGGACATTGCAATTTCCACCGATATTATAGTAGGCTTCCCGGGCGAAACGGAAGAAGAGTTTGAAGAGACTCTCACGCTGTGCGAGGAAGTACGCTATGATTCGGCGTTTACATTCCTCTATTCGGTACGAAAGGGAACGCCGGCGGAGAAATTTGAAAACCAAATTCCGGAAGAAATCAAGCACGAA
This sequence comes from Firmicutes bacterium CAG:238, assembly GCA_000435615.1. Lineage (GTDB taxonomy): Bacteria > Bacillota > Clostridia > Peptostreptococcales > Anaerovoracaceae > CAG-238. The sequence goes on from FR881969.1 coordinate 65,719, forward strand.
AGATTTAACCGGCTTGTGGATGTAATCAACCGCATTTCTGCAGAAAAAAATGCGGAATATGTGGGACGCATCGAGAAGGTTCTGGTAGACGGACCATCGAAGAACAATTCCAAAACATACGGAGGAAGAACGGAAAGTTTCAAACTCGTAAACTTCAGAGGCACCCCGGATATGATCGGACAGGTCATAGATGTGCTGATTACCGGAGCAAACACCTTCAGTCTTGAAGGAGAAGTAAAAAATAAATAAACAGTAATAACCCCTCGCAAAAGCTCATATATTTTTTATAAAAAGCAGGTTTTTACGGAGGGGTTTTTATGATAAAGGGTAATATATATGATGATATAGCAAGACGGTCAAACGGAGACATTTACATCGGTGTTGTGGGCCCCGTCAGAACCGGAAAATCCACATTTATTAAGAGATTCATGGACGTTATGGTTTTTCCGAACATGACGAATCCTTACGAAAAAACTAGGATTATGGACGAATTGCCGCAGAGCGGGGAAGGCAAAACGATAACTACGACGGAGCCAAAATTCATTCCGCCGGATTCTGTGCTGGTATCCACGGCGAGCGGGGCAAATCTGAATGTCAAACTTGCAGACTGCGTGGGATACCTCGTACCGGGAGCTTTGGGCGACAAAGAAGAAGAAAAGGAAAGAATGGTTGCAACACCTTGGTTTGAGGAGAAAATTCCTTTCAGCAAGGCTGCGGAAATCGGCACGCGGAAGGTAATTGCCGATCATTCGGTGGTAGGAGCAGTCATAACAACGGACGGATCTTTCGGCGAAATTCCGAGACAAAATTATATCGACGCAGAGGAAAAGACCGTAAATCAGCTCAAAGAACTCGAAAAACCTTTCGTCATCATTTTAAATTCTGCAACACCGCAAAACGCAAGGAGCAGGCAGCTGGCTGAAGAGTTGGAAGCAAAATACGACACGCCCGTGATTCTTACAAACTGTCAGAGGATGAGCGAGGAAACATTCGACGAGATTTTTAATAAACTGATCTATCAATTCCCGGCGTGCGAAGTGGACTTTCATCTTCCGGGATATATGGACGCACTCCCTTACAATCATCGGATAAAAGAAATCATGATAAAAAGCGTGCGAAGCTGGATGGATGATTTTACAAGCATCGGGCAGGTTATGGATACATGCAGGCAGATTGCGGACGGGGAAATCATCAAAGATGTCAAAATTCTCAAGGCAGATATGGGAAACGGCGTTATCGTTCTCGAGCCGATCCTGAGCGAAGGCCTGTATTACAAAGTAATTGAAGAACTCATGGGTGCGAGCGTTACAAACGACAGTCAGCTTTTCATGCTTCTTAAGGAATATGCAAAGGCAAAAAAAGCCTACGATAATTTGAAGAGTGCACTGGATCAAGTAGCGACAGCCGGTTACGGAATCGTAGCACCGAAGCTGTCCGAAATGGTGCTCGAAAAACCGGAAGTTTTTAAACAGGGAAGCAAATACGGCGTAAGAATGAAGGCAAAAGCACCGTGCCTGCACATAATAAAGACCGACATCACCACGGAAGTTTCTCCGGTTGTGGGAAGCGAAAGTCAATCGGTCGACCTTGCGGAATACCTTACCGAGCAGTTTGCAAATGAAGAAACCGATATCTGGGAAACCAACTTGTTCGGAAAAACGCTAAAGGAAATGGTTACCGAGCAGATGGAAAGCAAGGTAAACAATGTGCCCGAGGCAATCCGCGGAAAAGTGCAAAAATCTTTACAGAGAATCAGTGATGACGGCAAAGATTACTTTATATGCATAATCTTATAAATTTCAAAGCATTCTAAACAGTATGAAGAAGAAATTACGAGATGATAAAATGCATACGCAGGAGCAAAAAAATACGATACTTGTAGCGGTAATAACCGCATTCATAACGACATTCATGGGAAGTGCACTGAACCTTTCGATTCCTTCTATGGGAAAAGAATTCCGGGTAAGCGCGCAGGAGATCGGATGGGTTATTACCGTGTATATGCTGACCTGCTGCTGCCTTGCGGTTACCTTCGGCAGAATGGCCGATGCATTGGACAGAAAACAGATATTAAGAACGGGAATCCTTATTTTTGCTGCAGCATCCGCAGCTGCCGTGATATCACGGAGCATGTGGGTGCTTCTTGTATTTCGGGCAATGCAGGGAGTCGGGGCATCCATGATTTTTGCAACAAACATTGCAGTTTTGACCGCAGCCTTTGATGAAGACGAAAGGGGGAAGATGCTGGGCTATGCGACCTGTGCAACCTATGTGGGGCTTTCGCTCGGACCGGTGCTGGGAGGGCTCCTTAACTATCATTTGGGATGGCGTTCGATTTTCATCAGTACAGCAGGAA
>FR881969.1:68109-77745 GCA_000435615.1 Firmicutes bacterium CAG:238
TTTCCGCATTGGCTTTTTATTTTGCAATGTTTAAACTTTCCCGTGAAAAGGAAACAAAACGGGACGAAAGAAAAGGAAAAAAGATGGATGCCGCGGGCAATGCGGCTTTTATTACCGGCATCTTTTTGCTTATGTACGGACTTTCGGAAATACGCACGAAAAACTACGCCCCATGGGTATTGGCGGCAGGAGTTCTTGTTCTTGTCGCTTTTGTCAGAATAGAATCGCAAAAAGAGAGTCCGTTGATAAACATAAGATTTCTGAAGAATAATTTACCGTATACGTTATCGAATTTCGCAGCACTTCTCAATTACGGGGCAACGTTTGCCGTAAGTTATCTGCTTTCAATGTATCTGCAGACAATAAAAGAAATGACATCGCGGAATGCGGGATTTGTTTTGATAACATCCACCGCAGTTATGGCAGTTTTTTCGCCTGTCTTCGGACGAATTTCGGACAAGAAGTCTCCGTTTTTTATTTCGGCACTTGGGATGGTTCTTTCCGCAGTGGCGTCGGCAGCACTTTTCTTCCTACAGGAAACGACACCGATTTGGCAGCTTCTGCTCATTCTTGCGGTGTCAGGCTTTGGATTCTCTCTTTTTGCATCGCCGAACACCAACGCGGTAATGTCATTTGTCCCAACAGAAGATTACGCTGCAGCGTCCGCACTGCTTGCGACGATGCGTTCGTCGGGGCACACGCTTTCGATGGCGGTGATTACGCTTGTGATGGGAATCTGCATGAACGGGGGGACTATGGAGAACGCTTCGGGCGACGAAATCATGAACAGCATTCACATTTCTTTTTTTATCTTTACAATCTTTTGTATACTTGGAATTTTTATGGCTATAAAGCGAAAAATATGATACAATAATATGATACATCATCTGATGAAAAAAAATAGGTATTAGGGGTTTGTTTATATGATTAACTATTTTAACTTTTCTACATCAATAGGATGGATAGCAATCTTGTATGTTGTCAACATCTTGTTGATTTTTGCGGTAATATTTACAGAAAGAAAGAGCCCGTCCGCCACGCTCGCATGGGTAATGGTGCTTGCGTTCATACCGATTGTGGGTTTCGTTTTCTACATTGTATTTAATCAGAATTTTTCACGGAGCAAGATAAATAAACTCACGGAGAAAGAAGAAGTCATTGTGAGTAAGGCTCTGAAGAAACAAATTGAGAGAATCAATGATGATGATTACAAGTTTGCGCGCCCGGAGACAAAAATCTGGAAGCATTTGATTAAACTCAATCAGGTATACGGGCACTCGTTTTATACCGAAAACAACAATGTCGAGTTAATAACCGACGGTGTGGAACTTCAGAACAAACTGCTCAATGACATCAAGAACGCCAAGAAAACCGTGGATGTGGAGTATTATATAATCAAAAACGATTTCGTCGGAATGAAGCTGATAAACTTGCTGACCGAGAAGGCAAAGGAAGGTGTGGAAGTGAGACTTTTAATGGACACGCTCGGCAGCAGAAGCATCAATGATGTTGTCCTCAGCGAATACTTGAAGGCCGGTGGAAAAGTCGGATATTTTTTTAAACCGAAGCTGAAGATCATCGCACCGAAGTTTAACTATCGAAATCACAGAAAAATCGTCATTGTCGACCATGAAATCGGATATACGGGCGGATATAATGTCGCAAGAGAGTATATCGGAAGAAAGAAAAGATTCGGCTATTGGCGAGACACACATGTACGCATAAAGGGAAATGCAGTTGTTGACTTGTACGGAAGATTTGCTCTTGATTGGAGATTTACCACTAAGGAACAGCTTGATGTAATACCGAAGGATTTTGCGTTTGACAAAGAAAAAGGATCCATGGGAATTCAAATCGTATCATGCGGGCCGGAGTCGCCGTCCGTTGAAGTAAAGAGAGCGATGATGCGAATGATCACATACGCGGAGAAAAAGGTATGGCTTCAAACACCGTACTTCGTACCGGATCCGAGCATCTTTGAATCCCTCAAGATGGCGGCACAGTCCGGAGTGGATGTGAGGGTTATGATTCCGTGCAAGCCTGATCACATTTTCGTTTACTGGGCTACATATTCTTATGTCGGAGAACTGCTCAGATCAGGGGGCCGGGTCTTTATATATGACGACGGATTTCTGCATGCAAAGACTTTGGTTGTCGACGGAGAGGTTGGAACCGTCGGCTCCACGAATTTCGATAATCGAAGTTTTAAACTCAACTTTGAAACTAATGCGTTTATTTATGACAGAGAGTTTGCAAAAAAGATGGAAGACACTTTCCAAAATGATTTGATTAATCACGGACACGAACTAACCTATGAGGCGTATCTTAAGAGAGGCGTGATAATTAAGTTTAAAGAAGCTTTTTCAAGACTTTTATCGGATATTCTATAATACAATCAGGAGGAACAAGATGGAAAACAAACTTCAATATTACATGCGTGTTATAAAGGGCGCAAGCTTTGAAAAATTCTTTAAGGTGCTGGACAATGCCCATGAGCGCTCGGGAAAAAATAAAGTTTTCCTTTTCTTTGACATACTGAACTGCATGGCGCGCTACGGTGCAGGCTACAATGATTATGTCATATTTGAATTTTGGAATTTGGATGCTAAGCAGAGAGATACCTATTTGACGCGTTTCAGAAGCAAGAAACTGATGATGTTTATGAATGATCACAATTATGCGCATATTTTTGACAATAAGAATGAATTCAACGAAGTTTTCAAGGATTTCATAGGAAGAGAATCCCTTGACCTTGGGACCGCTTCTGACGATGACATCCGGAAATTCTTTGAAACACGCAAAAAAGTGTTTGCGAAGATGAAGGATTTAACCTGCGGTATCGGTGCGGAACTTCTGGAAACCGCAAAGTTCAAGGATGCGGATGAATTCGTGGCATACGTCAGGGAAAAAGGCTTCGGCACGATTGAAGATGTCATCGAAAACCACCCGGATGTTGCAAAGATGTATCCGTACTCGGTAAATACCATGCGAATGATTACCATGGTGGACGCAAAAGGCGAGCCGCATCTCATCTACTCCGTTTTTAAGATGGGCAGAGACGGCAGAGTCGTTGACAACTACGGACTTCACGGACCGGTGGATCTTGAAACGGGAGAATTTCTTTATCCGGCACATTCCGGAGACACAACTGCCGGCAAGCATTATACGGAGCATCCGAATACGCATCAACCGCTGCTGGGATACAAAGTTCCTTATATGAAGGAAGCCGTTGAAATGGTGAAAAAGGCAGCACTCGTCGTGCCGCAGATGCGTTATATCGGCTGGGATGTGGCAATCACACCGACAGGCCCCGCAATCATCGAAGGCAACAATTACTGCGCGCATGATTTCTGGCAGCTTCCGGGACAGACACCGGGAGGAATCGGAATTATGCCGACAATTCACAAAATTATTCCTGAGTTCAAATACTGATAAGAAAGGACTGTGCTGCTATGGGAAAACTCAGATTCTATTTTGCGCTTTGGGCCGCTAAGCTGTCCATCGTTGCACTCAAAATAACAAAACATAACGGGACAAACTTTCCCGGCGTGCTTGCACTGAAGCTTTGTCCGGACTTTCTTAAATATGCGGACAAGCCGAAGAAAATCATTGCAATTACGGGAACAAACGGAAAAACAACGGTTTCCAATATGCTGCTTGATATGCTTACGATGGACGGAAAACGCGTATTGAACAACAAGATGGGTTCCAACATCAATTCGGGAATCGCATCCTCGCTGATTTACGGCGCAGGCTTTTTTGGAAACTGCAAATACGAAATCGGTCTTTTCGAGGTGGACGAGCGTTCCGCCCTGCGAGTTTACCCGTATATGAAACCTGAATACATGCTGATTACAAATTTGTCGCGTGATTCCATCATGCGAAACGGACATCCGGAATATATTGCGGACATACTTACGAAATACATTCCAAAAGAAACGAAACTTGTACTTAACGCCGATGATTTAATTTCCTGCCGCGTAGCGCCGGAAAATCCGCGCACATACTTTGGAATCAAGAAAATGGATACGGACAGACAGGACTGCATCAACCTGATTAATGATCTGCAGATCTGCCCGGAATGTCACAACAGGCTTGAATACGAATATCTCAGATATAACCACATCGGAAGGGCATTCTGTCCGGCATGTGGATTCAAGGCACCGGAATACGATTACGCCGGTGAAAACGTAAACATTGAGAAGATGACAATTGATGTCCGCGACGCGGGCGGAGTCGGGCATTATAAGCTCCTGAACGAAAGCGTATTTAACATATACAATGTAGTGTCCGCTGTTGCGCTGCTTCGGGAGATGGGCTACAGCCATGAGCAGATCGAAGGCTTTTTCGGCAGACTCAATATAGTGGGAAGCAGATATGATGAGGAAAAAATCGGCTCCCGTACGCTCTACCGGCTGCTTGCAAAGGAGAAAAACGCATTTGCGACCACCCGTGTATTTGATTATATCGGAGGGATGCCGGGGGACAAGGAAATCATTCTGATGAACAGCTGTCAAGGTGACATGAAGCATTGGTCGGAGAATACCTGCTGGCTTTACGATTGTGATTTTGAATTTCTCAATCATGATAATGTTAAGAATATTGTGCTTTGCGGGCCTCGCAGATTTGACCATAAGCTCAGACTTCTGCTTGCGGGAGTGCCGGAGGAAAAACTTTCTTTTGCAGAGAAAGAAACGGACGCACCTTCGTGCCTGAAGCTTTTTGAAAAGGACAATGTATATGTGCTTTATGGGACAGATTCCATTGCTTTAGGGAAAAAGGTCGGAGATATGGTACGGAAACTTTTAAAGGAAAAGGCCGGAAAGGAGGCATAGGCAGTGAAAATCGAAGTGTTATACCCTGAAATTGCCAATCTTTACGGCGATCTTGAAAATATAGATTATTTAAAAAAATCCTATCCCGAAATTGAGGTTACTAAGACGCACCTAAATGACGAGCCTTTGTTCGTCAGCGAAAAGCCGGATCTTGTATACATGGGGACCATGACGGAAAGCGCACAGCTTTTAGTCATTGAAAAACTCCGCGCATATAAGGACGCTCTGAAGGCAAGAATTGATGACGGGACGCTGTTTTTGATTACGGGAAATGCCCTTGAGGTCTTCGGTGAATCCATTAAGGATAAAGACGGAACGGAAGTTGAATGTTTGGGCCTGTTCCCGACGACAGCAAAAAGAGACATGATGAACCGCTATAATTCGCTTTATCTTGGAAACTTTGAAGGCATGACGATTGTCGGATATAAGAGCCAGTTCACACATTCCTATAAAGATGTGAATGCGCAGGATTGCATATATCCGAACTTTCAGCCGGCGATAGAGTCCGAGCGGGGACCGGGGCTCAACCCTGATATAACAGGGGAGGGAATCAGACAGAACAATTTCATAGCGACCTACATCATCGGGCCGATTCTGGTTCTGAATCCTCCGCTTGCGAAATGGATTCTGGAGCGAATGGGCGTATCTGAGCCTGTGCTTGCTTTTGAAGATGCGGCAAAGAAGGCTTATGAAGTGAGAGTAGAAGAATACAGCAATCCGAACACAGGATTTTACTACTAGGCAAGGCAAAGGAGGAAACTATGTTTCTCAGTGTTGGGGAAATTTCGAAAATACTCGGTGTTTCCACGGAAACAATCAGGCATTACGTACAGGAAGGGGTCATATCTCCGCAAAAAAACGAAGAAAACAACTATTGGGAGTATTCTTCGGAAGATTTCCTGCGGCTCACCGATGTGCTTTTTTATAGTTCTGCGGGACTTTCCGTAAAGGAAATAAAGACGATTATGGACGGCATACCGGTCGAAGACATCGGAAAAGTTATCGACGCGCGAAGAAAAGAACTGACCAATATCATCAAGGAAGCCGCCGAAATGCTCCAAAGGCTGGATTACTGGGATGAATCCTACGAAAGCGAAGTCCGGATGGTAGGTAAGTATACCATAGGCGCGATGCCTCCGGAATACCGAAGAAATTCTTATTTGGATGAACCTGTACATATCGCTGAATCGTTGCGGGAAAGCTTTGACCTTGACCGGGAGGACTGGATCTGCCTGTCTGTGTCGTTTTATTATAACCTAAACGAACCGGAAAAAGGCCTGCGAAAGTATTTCTCCTTTCCGGGAGATACCAGACTCAAAATCAAGAATGCAACCACGGCGGGCATTGAAGAAAAAGCGGATTGCTGCCTGATTACGGAAGTACATATTTCGGATGATGCCGACCGGATGCTTGCGCCGCTGATTGCCTACGCTGCGGAAAACAATATTGAACTTGTCGGAGAGTTTTACGGAAGAGAAGAAACAAACTACTACAGTGACGGAAAAAGGCTGGGGCTGTACAAGGTCTATGCACCGATACGAAAAAAATAAATTACAAAACATCTTGACCTCGGGGTTACCCCGAGGTTTAAAATTTTTTTGTCAGAAAAAGCAGAAAAGGAGGTGAAACGATGGACAAACTGCGAAACCAAATCGCCGCATACTTTAACGAGAATCAAGATGAAATGCTCAGCGACTTAAAAGGTCTTATGGAAATTAAGAGCAAGAGTGAGGATAGACAGAAATGTGAAGACGCCTTGGTTTATGTTGCAGATCTTGCTCGAGGTTTTGGTATGAAAGCGACAATGGGAAAATATCGCGATGTATGCGTGGTGGAAGCAGGCGAAGGCGAAGAGACTTTGGGTATCCTCGTGCACGTGGATGTCGTGGAGGAAGGTGCCATCGAGCTTTGGGAATGCGAACCGTTTACACTGACGCAGAAAGACGGGCTGCTTTTCGGAAGAGGCATTATTGACGATAAGGGGCTGGTTATCGGAACTCTGTACGCACTCAAATTCCTAAAAGAAACTATAAGCACATGGAAGAGAAGAATATGGCTGATTGTCGGAAGCAGTGAGGAAACCGAGTGGATTGACATGGAACATTTCAAAGAAGAATTCCCAATACCGGATTACGGATACTCTCCGGACGGAAACTTTCCGATTTTCAACGCAGAAAGCGGGTACATGGATGTGGTTCTGGAATTCAAAAACACGAATCCGAAGGTCTTTGAACATTTTGAAGGCGGTGTTTCAGAAAATGTTGTTCCGGCATCTGCCAGCTTTACGGCAAACGGAAAAGAGTATGATTTTCATGGGAAATCCGCGCACAGTTCCACGCCGGAACTTGGAGAAAACGCGATTCTTAAGATGGCAGAAGCTCTTTGCGGGGCAGAATGGGAGACACCCGACTTTGCAAGATTTCTTCATGATATGTTCCCGGAGGGGAACTATGAATCCTTGCTTGACCTAAAGAAGGTATCTCATGCTCCGAATGAGAAAACTCTGCCGACAACCATTGTCCCGACTGTTCTTACACAGGAAAACGATAGAATATCGCTGAATTTCAACGTAAGACAAACATTCGAAATTCCGGGACGAAATGTCATAGAGGCTTTCGAGAAGGAGAAAACAAAATATCATTATAACGTAATTATTAAAGAAAATTTAGAGCCTATCTTTGTTGATGAAAACAAACCTTGGCTCACAAGAATGAAACATGCATATGAGGCATACGGAAAGGAATGCGAGTTTATGGCGGCATCGGGCTGCACATACGCCAAGACAATGCCGAACTTCGTGACCTGGGGACCTGTTTTCCCGGAAGACCTTGACTGTGCGCATATGGAAAACGAGCAAATCTCCCTTGAGAGCTTTCTGCTCGGAAATCAAATGTATGCATATTTTCTGTTTAACGAAACTGCAGACAAATAATAGTAGAAAGGAACTGTTATGGAAAAGAAAAAAAGAAAATTTCAAATGCCGACGGCGATAACAATCGTTATGATTTTCCTTGCGATTGTTGCGCTGCTTACATGGGTCGTACCGACTTCCGTTGTTATTACGGATGAAGCCGGAAACAGCCAGATTATCTACAATGCGGCATTTGACGAGGACGGAAATGTAATTGAAAACGCAGGAACAAGCCCGGTAGGGCTGTGGGACTACTTTACCGCCCCGATTGAAGGCTTCATCGATGCTGCAGACATTGCAACTGCGATTCTTATTTCGGGCGGACTGATTGCAATTCTGAATCATGTCGGAGCAATGGATGCCGGTATCGGTGCGCTTCTCAGAAGATTTAAAGGAAGCACTCTGATTGCAATTCTTATGATTGTATTCGCACTGATGGGAACCGTATACGGCTCTTGGGAGGAGCTTCCGGCTTATGCAATCGTAATTCTTCCGCTGTTTATCTCCGCGGGCTATGATGCGATTACCGGAATGATGGTAATTTTGATAGGAGCAAACATCGGTAATATGGCCAGTGTTGTAAACCCTTACTCGATTGGAGCTGCTGTAGCGGCAATCGGAAACCCGGAATTATCTCTCGGCTCCGGCATTCTGCTCAGACTTGTTCTCTTCGTGGTTATGCTTACCATGGGTATATTCTTTGTTATAAGATATGCAAACAAGGTTAAGGCAAACCCTGAAAAGTCTTTAATCGCAGGTCAGGAAAATCATCTTTTCAAGACGGAAAATGTCGGACTTGCAGAATTTACGCCTAGAAGAATCTGGTCTCTTGTTGTTTTCGGACTTGTAATTCTGTTCTGTGTAATGGGATATATCCCTTGGGACTCCATCACAACAAGCAATGGAACCGCATTCGATGTAGTGAACGCTCCACAGTATGCAAGCCAGGGACACTTCATCGGAAACCTTCTTGGCATGAACAAATTTACCGAATTCGGCTGGTGGTATTTCATTGAATTCTCGGTAATCTGGCTCATCGGAGCAATCGTAATCGGGCTTATCAACAAAATGCCGGAAAAAGAATTTGTTTCCGTATTCGCACAGGGCGCAGCGGACCTCGTAACGGTCGTATTCGTACTTGCCGCATCGAGAGGAATCTCGCTCTTCATGGGAACCAGCGAATCCGGAATGAGCATCACATTCATTTATTGGATACAGAAAGTTCTCTCCGGCGTACCGCTTTGGGCATTCGTTGTTGCGGGCGTTCTTGCATACTTTGCAATCGGCCTGTTCCTCCAGTCAACAAGCGGAGTTGCAGGTATCACAATGCCAATCTTCGGAGCCGTTGCATTTGCGCTCTTCGCAGCTTCAAGCGTGGGTTCCGTCGGTGGACAGACGATCCTGCTTTCCACATTCACATGCGGCATCAACTTCGTATGTGCGCTTTATCCGGAATCAACAAACATGGGTATCTGCGAGATGGCGGGTGTTCCGTTCAACGTATTCTTCAAACAGTGGCTTAAGACGCTGGCACCGATACTCATCGTTGCAATCATCATAATTTCAGCAGCGCCGTATATCGGACTTGTATAGTTAAGTTACCCATAATTTTAAATAAAGAAAAAACAAAGCCCCGGCAGATTTGCCGGGGCTTTGTGCGATCACAATTATACTATAGTATCATAAGGTGCATACACGGGTGTCCAGTGTGTTTGCGAAAGATAACGGAACAGACCTTCCGCATCCCGTGCACGAAACAACTTAACAATTTGACGATGATCTTCGTTTGTGGCATAAAGAATTTCTTTCATCTTTCCTTCAGGATCATTTTTATAAGGCTTTTGAAAAAGCTTGCTTTTCACTTTGGAAAGCGTGTTAATTAAAGCATTG
>FR881969.1:77773-82395 GCA_000435615.1 Firmicutes bacterium CAG:238
TAAAGCATTGTTGCCGCAAAGGTCGATATAAATTTGATGAAAAAGCGCCTGCTGCTTCCGGTACATTTCAAAATTCTCATTTTTAATTGCTAAATCCATGGCATCTACATAAAAATCAAGATCGGCAAAGTCTTTCTCTGTTAACAGAGGACAAGCCAGCTGGGCGGCAAAACCATCGAGAACGCCAATAACCGCATAATATTCAACAACTTCTTTTTCTTGAACAGCTTTTATTATAAAACCCTTTCTTGCCTTGCTTTCCAAAATTCCTTCGGCAGTAAGCTGAATCAAGGCCTCCCTGACGGGGGTACGGCTGATATCAAGTTCCTCGCAAATCGTATTCTCGTTAATACGTTCACCGGGAAGAAGGGTTCCTTTAATGATTTGTTCTTCAATATATTCGTAAACATGATCCTTTAAAGACTTAAATCGTTCCATACACTTTCATCCTCCTAATTTTTTACTCAATTATCATAGCTTAAAATAAAAAAATAGTCAATGAAATAATTTTTTAACAAAATACGGTTAATTTATTGACAATACAAAATAATGATATATAATATACAATATATTATATATTTAATATTGTACATGTATTAGGAGGTAAAAAAATGAAGAAATTTAATCATGTGATCGTAAGAAGACCATGCAGAGCGATGGTAGACGGTATTACTTCTGCACCGGAACTTGGAAAACCGGATTACGAACTGGCTTTAAAAGAACACGATGCATACATTGAAGCTTTAAAACAGTGTGATGTTGATGTAACGGTTCTGGAAGCAGACGAAAGATATCCGGATTCCTGCTTTGTTGAAGATCCGGCATTGATTACCAGAGAATGTGCAATCATTACAAATCCGGGTGCAGAATCCAGAAACGGTGAAAAATTTGAAATCGTGGACGCAGTAAGAAAATTCTTCCCGGAAGACAGAATTGAGTATATCAAGGCGCCGGGAACTTTGGAAGGCGGAGATGTTATGATGGTAGGAGACCATTTCTATGTTGGACGTTCCGCAAGAACAAACGAAGAAGGAATCCGCCAGTTAACGGAAATCCTTGCAAAATACGGAATGACATGCTCCGAAGTAAAGCTTGAAAAGGTTCTTCACCTTAAGACCGGCGTAAATTATCTTGAAAACAATAATATGCTTGTTTCCGGGGAATTCGTAACAAAACCTGATTTCGAAAAGTATAACAAAGTTGAAATTCCGGAGGAAGAAGCTTACGCGGCAAACTGTATTTGGGTAAACGATACCGTAATTGTTCCTGAAGGCTATCCAGCAGTTCTTGCAGCTGTTCAGAGCCTCGGATATAAGACACTTTTGGTTGATACATCCGAATACAGAAAACTTGATGGTGGTTTAAGTTGTTTGTCACTTCGTTTCTAAACCCAATTCACTTATGAAGTTACAGGGCGTTTAACAAAGGAGGTTTTCCTATGAATCAAAATCAGAATGACAAGACACTGGGCGTATTGCCACTGGCGATGTTTGCCGTCGGAACAACACTGGCAAGCGGAGTTTTCAGTTTATCCGGAGACTTCGCCGCAGGCGGTGCTTATACACTGGCAACCTTAATCGGTTGGGCAATTTGCGGTATCGGCATGTTTGGTCTGACAATGTGTTTCTTCAAACTCTCAGTTGTAAAAAAAGATTTAACAAGTGGTATTTACACATATGCAAGAACCGGTTTCGGTGAATATATCGGTTTTAACTCCGCGTGGGGATATTGGATGAGTGCGATTTTGGCACAGCTGGCATTCATTACACTTTTCTTTGAAACTCTCAGCAATTATTCGGGTGTTTTCGGCAACGGAACCAATTTGTTTTCGTGTGTTCTGGCATCGATCATTATCTGGGGACTTTCACTGCTGGTTCTGCGTGGCGTGAACCAGGCGGTAATCGTTAATGTGGTTATTGTAATCGCAAAAATTGTGCCAATTTTGGCTGTCGTGGCTGCCATTGTATTGGGCGGAGCATTCAGCTGGGATGTTTTCACACAAAACTTTGCGGGAACCGGCGAAATGTCGCTGCTGGAACAAGTAAAAAGCACGGTATATGTAACGGTATGGATTTTCATTGGAATCGAAGGAGCCGTCGTAATTTCGGGAAGGGGAAAAACCACCAAGATTTCAGGACAAGCGACCATTATCTCTTTTGCTTCGCTGTTTATTCTTTACTTCTTAATTTCGTTCCTTTCCATGGGCGTACTGCCTGCTGAAGAACTCGCAGCACTTGCAAACCCTTCGTTAGGTGGAGTTTTGGAATATGTAGTGGGACCTTGGGGTGCAGCGTTGGTACATATCGCATTGCTGATTTCCGTTGGCGGAGCAATGTTCTCTTATACGATTCTCTGCGTTGACAGTGCTTTTGGACCGTCCGCATACGGAGCTTTTCCGGAACTCCTGTCCAGAAAGAATAAGTGCGGAGCACCTACATGGTCGGTAATTGCCAGCACACTTATTATACAGTTCTTCATCGTGGTAATATATTTTAACGATGCGACATTCCAAATGTGCTATGCGCTCTCAACATCGGCAATTATGGTTCCGTATGTATTCTCTGCATTTTATTACTTCAAAGTAGTTTGCAAAGGAGAAGATAAAGAAATTGAAGGAAACAGTCGCTTTATTCCTTGGCTAATTGCAATCTTAGGTTCTGTATACGGCGTATGGCTCTTGTACGCATCGGGCCTTACTTACATATTTGCGATGACAATCCTGTACGCACCGGGTACTATTATGTACTTGTATCATCGCAAAAAGTCCGGACAGAAATATTTCGACAATACAAGAGATATGATAATTTGCATCATACTTGTTCTGCTTGCAGTCATAGCGGTTGTTTTGACGGCTAAAGGAACGATCGTTTGGTTCTGATTATTTGATTGACTTAGATATTGCACTTAAAATAACGGGCCGCAGACTTTGAAATCTGCGGCTCTTTCTGTGTTCAACGATGTCCGGACTTCGAAAGCAGTCCTATACCGGGATGCAGAGCTCGGTGCCGATGAGCAGATTGTAAGGATCAATGCTCGGATTTGCGCGCATCAGAGCGTCCAGCTTGATATTATGCATTTTGGCAATTAAGTAAAGCGTATCTCCGGCTTTTACCGTGTGTGTGCTCATGCATTTTTCCGGCGCAGGCGGGAGCTGGTCTTCGGTTCCCGGAATGCAGAGCCTGGTGCCAATGCGCAGGTTGTATGGATTTTCAATGCCGTTTACCTTCATCAAAAGGCTTACCGGCAGGTCGTATTTCTCCGCAATCGAATACAGCGTGTCTCCTTCGCTTACTGTGTAAACATCAATACAAAAAAGGCAATTATTCATATTCAGCCACCTTTCTGAAAATCCCGTGAATGTTATGTGAAATTCAAGGGACATAATATTTATAATATATATATTTCAAAAGTAAGGAAAATGTGATAAAATAATTCTAAAATTTTCAATTGACCGCAAGTGGTCATGCATTGTATGAAAGGAATTTAAGAATGAGAGAACGATTGAGAAATGTAAATCCGATTATCTGGATTTTGCTGGCGATTATGCTTGTGGAGTCGATTACGAGCAGCCACATGTCGATATGGGAGTGGGCATATACGAAGCTTTTGATTTTACCGGGCATTATTATAGGCCTGTCTTTCCATGAGGCGGCACATGCGTTTGCGTCTTATAAATTGGGCGATCCGACGCCGAAATTTCAGGGAAGACTGACTTTAAATCCTCTGAAGCATTTTGATCCGGCAGGTTTTATCGCGCTGCTTTTTATCGGCTTCGGCTGGGGCGTTCCGGTTCAGATCAATCCGGATTATTATAAAAACCGAAGGGCAGGAGAATTGATTGTGTCTCTGGCAGGTGTGACAGCTAACTTTTTGATTGCTGCCGTATTCGCATTTTTAGTGAAAGGCATGGCGGCATCGAGCTTTGTATCCGGTGGGCTTGGCTCAATCATCTATCAGATGCTGATTTATATTGTGTATATTAATTTAGTTCTGATGATTTTCAACCTGATTCCGATTCCGCCGCTGGATGGCTTCGGCGTTATCACACAGCTTTTTAACCTTGATCGCTACGGCTGGTGGTACACTGTATATAACTATGGTTACTATATTCTGCTGATTGCAATCATTCTGAACATACCGGCCCTCTTTATTACGCCGGGAGTGTCATTCTTCCTCAACCTTTTGCTGGGATAAGTCATAAGAGCAGAGCCGTCCTGACCTTGCCGGGGAGACAGCGCAATGCTGAGACGAAACAGCATTGCGGAGAGGCTGCGTACGGAATAGGAAAAGCCCTATTTACTGCTTATACATTTGTCACAAAGCGCGCAGCCGGAAGGGGTGGCGGCGCATCCACCGAGCGCGGTTTCACGAAGCTCCGGCGGCAAAGTTTTTCCGACTTTATACATCGCGTCCGTCATTTCATCGAACGGAATCGGGAAGCGGACGCCGGACAGCGCAAGCTGCGCGCTGCTGAATGCGTTGGAAACGCCGATGACATTGCGGCTTTGACAAGGCGACTCGACCAGTCCCGCAATCGGGTCGCAGACCAGACCCAAAAGGTTGGAGAGTGCAATTGCGGCGGCGGTCAGGCTTTGCTCCGGGCTGCCGCCCAAAAGCTCGAC
>FR881969.1:82463-83979 GCA_000435615.1 Firmicutes bacterium CAG:238
GACATCCTGCTTCTGCTCCGGACACGGAGGCGTTTCGCATGATCAGCCAGCCAATCGCCCCGGCATTCAAAAGTCCGTCGTAAATCGCAGATTCTTCGAGGTCATAGCTCTCGCAGATGGAAAGAACCGTCCCGGGAATCACGCCGGAAGAGCCTGCCGTAGGGGCTGCTACAATAAGACCCATCGACGCATTTGTTTCGAGAACTGCCATCGCATAGGCGATTGCCTTTGAGAGAATCGGGCCGCACAGCGTCTGCGGATTTCCCTCAAAAGAATGCTGCCAGACCGATTTTGCTTCTCCATTTAAAAGTCTGCCCATAGAGGGAATCGGATTTTGAATCGGGTTTTGCGTAGAGACCTTCATGATCTCAATAGAACGACGCATTTTATCGTATACATCTTCTTTCGTGGTTTCACCTAACGATATTTCTCTGCGAAGCATGGCTTCAGAAATTTTTATCTGTTCTGACTGGCAGTAAGACAGAAGTGCGCTGCCATTTGTAAAATCCATAGTTCGATACCTCCTTATACTTGAATTACAAGGGAATTGTAAATATTTTCGTGCTGATTGATGGAGTCGAGGATTTCAGACGGGATGTGCTGATCCGACTCGATAATGGTATAGGCGGTTTCGCCTTTGGCTTCGCGATACAGACGCATAAATGCGATATTTACCTGCTGCTGTGCCAGACACCCTGCGATATGTGCGACCACACCCGGCTTGTCCGCCTGTTTGATAATCAGAGTGCTGTATTCTCCGGTAAAGTCAACTTCCACCTGATTCAGCTGTACGATTTTCATGCGTCCGCCACCGATTGAGACTCCGCGTACGAACTGCGTGCGGCCTTTCCCGTTGTGCATAACGATGTCAACGGTATTGGGATGCAGATCCGTTGTCGTGTGATCTTCGGTAAAACTGTATTTTAAACCGCTGTTCTGCGCGTGTGTGAAAGCGTCACGAATACGGATATCATCGGTCGTAAAACCTAAAATCCCGCCCAGAAGCGCGCGATCCGTGCCGTGACCGCGATAGGTATTCGCAAAAGAACCGTACAGTGTAAAATCAACCTGTACGATTTGTTCATGGAAGAGCTGTTTTGCCATCAGCGCGATGGAAGCGGCTCCTGCTGTATGTGAACTCGACGGTCCGATCATGTTTGGACCGATTACATCAAAAAAACTGGTGTAACTGCTCATAAAAGTCTCATCCTCCTTCGTTTTTCTCAGTATAACAAAAGCGGCAGGGGAATGCAAGGGAAACAGGATGCTTGCAGTTTCTGCAACTCTTTAACGGTTATCTTCGCACAGTTTTTTAATGAGATAAAATAAATGCAGCAGGAAACGGTTGCTTCGTTCCTGCTGCATAATAAAAGCAATATCTACAATTTTTCGACTTCTTCGGCGGAAAGCCCGGTTATCTTTTCAATGACCTCTTTTGCGATGCCTTCATCCTTCATGCTTTTCGCAATTTCGCGCTGTTTCTGTGCTGCACCTTCGGCGAAACTTTCCCGCTTCT
>FR881970.1:0-3321 GCA_000435615.1 Firmicutes bacterium CAG:238
GGCGCAACTCTGTTCGGACACATCAAGCACATGGTTTATACAACCGGTACTTCCTTAGTTATCGCTTTAGTTGCTTACGCAGTAATGGGCTTCATGCATGCTTCCAACAACGCGGTTGACATGTCTGTTGTAGATGAAATCTCTACTTTCATCCAGGGTTCATCCAAGATCAGCGTTCTTTCCCTGCTTCCACCAATCTTCGTAATCGTGGCAGTAGCGATGAAGTTCCCTGCAATCCCATCCTTAATCGGTGGTGTATTCATCGGCGTTCCGTTCTTCTTTTGGAACAAAACTGCTGTTGAAACAGCTACAGGACTTCCTCTTAAGAACTCCATCTTTACAATCATGAACAATGGTATCTCCATGGGACAGGTTCCGGAAGGAACAGAAGACGGTTCTATAATCTCACAGCTTGCTTCCCTTCTTTCCAACGACGGTACTCAGGGTATGATGTGGACAATCTCCATCATCCTTTGCGCAATGTGCTTCGGTGGTATCGTAGATGTAACAGGCGTTATGGGAACCGTCGCACAGGGTCTCCTTAAAGTAGCTAAGGGCAGAGGCGGTCTCGTACTCGCAACTGAATTAATGTGCTTAATCACTAACGCAGTATGCTGCGACCAGTACTTAGCACTCGTACTTCCTGGCAGAATGTTCAAGGAAAAATTCGAAGATATGAAGCTTCGTCCGGAAAACCTTTCCAGAGCACTGGAAGACTGCGGAACAATCACTTCTAACTTCTTCCCTTGGAACACTTGCGGTGCTACAATGAGAAACTTCCTCAACGTAGACTCCAGCTACATCCCATATGCTATTCTTAACTGGCTTAACCCAGTCGTTTCCGTAATCTTCGGATATACCGGAATCACGATGACTAAGCTGACTGACGAAGAATATGCTGCAATCTTAGAAGAAAGAGAAGCTGAAAAGGCTGCTGCATTAAAGATACTTGAAGCATAAACAAACATTTTGTCTGTAACAAATGCTTAAAATTTTATAAGAAGGAATGAATTTGTTAAGTCCTTCTTATAATATTAAGAAAATAAATAAATAAAGAGCCAAGAAACTAGGTCCTGCCTAGTTTTTTGGTGTATTTGAAACCAGAGGGAAAAAAATGAGTATTGAGCTTAGAATAATATATCTGCTTGCGATTTTTGCGGAGATTCTTGCAATTTTTCTTCAAGCATTGATTAAGCGTAAAAATTTGCCGGTATTTTATGACACAATTAAGGGTGGGAGCGTGACGACCTTTTTGATTGCCATGCTTTGTCTGAATGTGATTGACTTTTTGAATTTTGATAAAGATGTCATGGTTGCAGAGTATATTGTAGTTGCATACACCGGCATAATTATTTTTGTTTGGCTGAAATGGATATTGCTCTGTGCAAAATATTTGAAAGGTGTATACCGCGGAAGCAGGGAAAAGAATGGAAAAGTTTTGATGCTCATGCTCCTTTACAATATTGCATTCATCCTTATTCTCGCATCGGGCATTCTCAATACAATAAGGGCGACAAATCTGCCGTTCCTGGAGCCGGGCGGAGTGGTTCCTTATCTGGTTATCGGAAGCTGGCTTATGCTCGCAGGGCTTAATGTTGTAACAATATGGAAATCCCTTCCCATTGTTGATGAAAAGCATTTAAAGGAGAGGGATGTTCTCACCGATGAAAAGCTTTCGACGCTGGGAAAAATGTTTGAGCTGACGGACAGAGAAATGACGATGATCCGTTATCTGTATGAGGGAAAAAACAATGCAGAAATTGCAGATGCGCTCGGTCTGTCCGAAAATACGATAAAAACCTACAATTTCAGGCTGTACAAGAAACTCGAGGTTGAAAGCCGTGTACAGGCTGTAAATAAAATCAGAGAAGAAATAATTAATCTGTAAATAAGGAAGAATATACTCTGCCTCCGCGAAGTGAAAAAAACTGTGTGAAGATTATAATTATACGGGATTTTAACAAAAAAATAAGGTATAATGTAATCGTAGACAGAAATCAACTTTGGGAGGCAGTATGCATATTCCAACACTTATCTCCGATCTTGCGGTCATGATGCTGACGGCAGGAATCATCACAATCATATTCAAAAGAATTAAACAACCATTGATACTGGGCTATATCTTGGCGGGCTTTTTGATAAGCCCGTATTTTCCGCTGTTCACGACAGTTGTTGATACACAGAGCATTCATACCTGGAGCGAGATCGGAATTATCTTCCTCATGTTTCATCTGGGCTTGGAATTTAATCTGCATAAACTTGTAAGCGTGGGAAGCACAGCAATCATTACGACTGCAACCGGAGTGGCGGGAATGCTCGGAATCGGCTACACATCCGGAATGCTTCTCGGATTCGGAACCATGAACAGCATCTGCCTTGGAGGCATGCTTGCAATGAGCTCCACCACGATAATAATAAAGGTATTTGATGAATTAAAAATAAAAGAAAAATACACGGAACTGGTTTTCGGCACCCTTGTAATACAGGATATCGTCGGAATTTTTATGATGGTAATACTTTCAACCATCAGTGCCAGACAGAATATTTCCGGAGTGGAGATTATGGGAAGCCTTCTGCTTATGGTGCTGTATCTCATTATTTGGCTTGTATTCGGGATCTACCTGCTGCCTACATTTTTTAACAAAACCATAAAACTGATGAATGACGAGATGCTCCTGGTAGTGTCCATCGGAATCTGTTTCGGCATGGTTCTGCTTGCCGACAACCTTGGATTTTCAACGGCACTTGGCTCCTTCCTTGCAGGCTCGCTTCTGGCGGGAACTGTGCATGTGGAACGCGTGGAAACATTAACCAAAGGGGTAAAAGACCTTTTCGGAGCGGTTTTCTTTATTTCCGTGGGAATGATGGTGCAGCCGGAAATGATTGCAAAATACATCATTCCAATTGTAGTAATTATTCTCGTCACACTTGTGGGAAAGCTTGTGTTCAACAGCATAGGAATGCTTCTTTCCGGACAAAGCCTGCCGAATGCTGTATCAAGCGGATTTGCACTTGCGCAGATAGGCGAATTTGCCTTTATTATTGCCTCATTCGGAATTAATCTTGGGATTATCGACGAATACATATACCCGATTGTAGTCGCGGTTTCTGTAATCACAACATTTACAACACCATTCTGCATCAAAGCAGCACCGATTTTCGTGGGATGGCTTGACAAAGTGCTCCCGGAAAGTGCCAAGGAAAAGCTTACGCGATATACTTCCGAAGAACAGGCAGAAGAAGAAAAAGACAACGACTGGGAAGTTTTCTTGAAGAAGTATTTCCTTAGAATGGCGGTATACGGCGGAATCATGCTTGTCG
>FR881970.1:3333-50028 GCA_000435615.1 Firmicutes bacterium CAG:238
GGAATCATGCTTGTCGCTGCACTGGTGGGGTCATTCAAACTTCAGCCGTTTCTTGTAGCATATATAACCGATTTGGGAAGCAAACTGGCTTCATGCGTTGCGATATACGTAGTGATGGCAATCTTTATAGGCCCGTTGTTTTACTTTCATAACAACTATTTCACTACGCTTTGGCTCAAAAAAGCATCATTTCATTTGCCGCTTCTGTTCCTGAATATCGTTAAGCTTGTTGTGATTACGGCAATCGCCGTGGTGCCTCTGCATACGTTTTTCGGTTCGGGCATAGGCGGGATAGCCGTGATTCTGGTTGTAGTCCTGACGATTTTCTCAAGAAAGACGATTCTGGCAACGTGGTATCTGCAGCTTGAGACGACTTTCCTCAAAAACTTCAATGAAAGGGTCATCAGAAGTGAGGAAGCAGCAGGCAGGCAGCAGCGCTGGCTCGATCAGGACTTGTACATCATTTCCTTCATCGCACCCGAAACTGCTCCGTATCTCAACCGAAGAATCGAGGATTTGAACTGGGGCGCAAACTATAATGTCTATGTTGTAAAAATCAGACATGACGATAAATACATCCTTTTGCCGGACGGAAAGGTTTCGATAAAAGCCATGGACAAAGTTTATGTGGTAGGTCAAGAGAAAGCACTCAAAAACTTTTACAAGCTTACGGGGCTTGTGCAGAACAAACCGATACGAACTTTGAAAAAATTCATGGAGAGCGATTATCCGAAGGTAGAACATGCACTTGCAGTATGTCCTATAAAGGTGAGAGGCGATGAATCCTTTGCCAACAAGCCGATTAAACAGGGACATCTGAGGCAAAGCACAAAGTGTATGATTTTGGGCATGCAAAAAGATGGCTATCCGATAATCATGCCGGATGCAAACATGCTCATTGCAAAAGGAGACATCCTGTGGATCATGGGTTCAAACAACCATGTAGGCGCATTGATAGGAGAGCATGTTGAATAGCAAATAGACGATTTGATAAAAGGAGATGAGAACAATGTATAAGACAGACATTTTAGTAATTAATCCGGGATCGACGACAACCAAAATCGGCCTTTTTAGAAATTTGGAACTGGTTTTTGAAGAAACGCTGACGCACGACCCCGACAAGCTGCTTGCATATGGAACGATCGGAGCACAGCTCCCTTACAGGGCAGAAGTTATCAGAAAAATTTTGGACGAAAAAAACTATGATACCACCTTGCTAAAGGCGGTTGTCGGACGAGGCGGAATGGTCATCGGACTTTCCGGCGGCGGATACCGGGTAAATCCGGCACTTTGCGAAGCGATGAAAAGTCCCGAGAACCCGCAGCATGCTTCCAGTCTCGGAGCACTGCTTGCATATGAAATCGCGGAGGCACTTGGCATCCCATCGTTTATATACGATTCAACTATGGGATGCGAACTTTCGGAAGTTGCAAAGGTTTCCGGCCTTTCGGGGATCGAAAGATACGGCTGTTATCACGTTTTAAATGCGAGAGCGCAAGCTATGAATTATGCCGCACGAATCGGGAAATCATATAAGGAGCTGAATCTTTTAGTATGCCATATGGGCGGCGGAATATCGGTAACCGTTCACAAAAACGGCCAAATCATTGATGGGGCTTCCTATGACGATGGCCCGATGTCACCGGAGAGAACGGGAGGAATCGCACTCCTTTTGTGGACAAAGCTTTGCTACAGCGGAAGATACACGAAGGAAGAAGCGGACAAACTCATCTGCGGAAAAGGCGGACTTTACTCCTATTTGGGTGTTACCGACTGCCGTGAGGTGGAGAAACTGATTGCGAACGGAGACAAAAAAGCCGCTCTCGTATACGAGGCAATGGCATATCAGGTTGCAAAGAGCATTGCGGAAATGTCGGTTGCCCTCAAGGGCGAGGTTGATGGAATTATACTTACCGGCGGAGCGGCACATTCGAAGATGCTGACAGACATGGTAAGAGACTATGCGGGGCATATCGGCGAATTTATTCTGATGCCGGGAGAAGATGAACTTGGAGCTCTTGCAAAGGGGGCGGAGCGAATTTTGTCCGGAGAAGAGACCGCACATATATACGGTGAGGAGAGAAAAGGATAGAAAATGCAGAGGATAAAATTACCGAACAGGTGGAAAAATTTTAGCCGGATGTAATGGAATAGGAAGGCTCTGTACGCTCATAATAAACTTATGAGTGTAAGAGATTTGATGACGGGAAACAATTCAATATGGATTGAAATTGCGGTTTTTGTTTTGGGAGCCGGAGCATACGGAGCGATGGAAATTCTGTTCAGAGGATACACGCATTGGACGATGCTGATTACCGGCGGTGCGTGCGTACTCACCATGTACTATATGCAGGAGTGGATTCTCAGTCAGCCGGTTGTTCTGGGTGCTTTGGCAGGAGCGATGATTATTACTACCTATGAATTTTTCGTAGGTGTTCTGGTCAATCTGAAGCTCAGCTGGAATGTATGGGACTATTCGGCGATGCCTGGAAATGTGCTCGGACAGATATGCCCGGAATTTACTGCAATTTGGTTCTGTGTTTGTTTTATATTTTTTGGACTGATAAGGGTTATGATATATCTATGGTGAAAGGAAGAAAATGAAGGAGTACGATTACAAAAAACTGCAAAACGGCAGTGACATCAGAGGAGTTGCAATGGACGGCGTTCCGGGCGAAAATGTGAATTTGGGGAAGGAAGAAACTTTCCGGCTTACGAGGGGATTCGCATTTTGGTTAAGTGAAAAGCTGGAAAAGCCTGTCGAAAGCCTCAAAATTTCCGTGGGCCATGACAGCCGCCTGACTGCCGAGGAGCTTAAGACGACGATAGCAGATACGCTTGTACATATAGGTGTTAAAGTTTATGACTGCGGGCTTGCGTCCACACCGGCGATGTTTATGTCGACGATTTTTCCGGAATATGCGTGTGACGGTGCGATTATGATAACGGCGAGCCATCTGCCATTCAATCGCAATGGTTTTAAATACTTTGACAAGGACGGCGGGCTGAATAAGGCAGATATCTCAGCAATCATTGCATATGCAGAGAGTGATGCGGTAATTGAAAACCTTGAGACAGTTCCGAATCCGGGGGCAAACCCGGCAGAAAAAAGAGATTTAATCGGAAGGTACTCGCAGCACTTGAGAGAAAAAATTATCTCTGAAGCAGCGAATACAGAGCACCCGGACAAACCGCTCACGGGTCTTAAGATTGTGGTCGATGCCGGAAACGGTGCCGGCGGATTTTATGCGGAGACAATCCTTGCGCCGCTGGGTGCGGATGTTTCGGCGAGCCAGTTCCTTGAACCGGATGGGCATTTTCCGAATCATCAGCCGAATCCCGAGAACAAGGCGGCTATGGCTTCGATTTCAAAGCGCGTGGTCGAAAGTGGCGCAGACTTCGGTTTGATATTCGATACGGATGTGGACCGTTCATCGGCGGTTGACAAATACGGGAAGGAAATCAGCAGAAACGCAATCGTAGCTATGGCTGCCGCCTTGATTGCGGCAGAGCACCCCGGAACCACAGTTGTTACGGACAGCATTACGAGTGATCAGCTGACCGTCTACCTTGAAAAATGCCTGGGGCTGAAACATTTTCGATTCAAGAGAGGTTATAAAAATGTAATAAATAAGGCGATTGAGCTGAACAAATCAGGCATTGACAGCCAGCTTGCGATTGAGACATCGGGCCATGCGGCGTATAAAGAGAACTATTTCCTTGATGACGGTGCTTACCTTGCGACGAAGATCGTAATCAAGGCAGCGCAGCTTGCACAATCAGGTGCAGGGATTGATGTTCTGCTTTCGTCTCTTGCGGAGCCGAAAGAGGCAATCGAAATCAGATTCCCGATAAGCGGAAGCGATTTCGGCGCATACGGCGAAAAAGTGCTGACGGATTTAAAGAAGTGGGCGATGGAACCTGAGCAGGTTTCTGACGGAATTTCGCTTGTTGAACCGAATTACGAGGGTGTGCGTCTGAATTTCCGCACGGAAGATACGGAGGGCTGGTGTCTCCTTCGTAAATCCCTCCACGATCCAATCATGCCGTTGAATGTTGAAGTAACCAAAGGCAGCTGTGAAAAAATATTGTGTATTATTAAAGTTTTTTTGAGCAAATACGACAAAATTGTGGTAGAATGACAGAGTGAAAAAAACAATTAGACAGAGTAGGGGCGGCGCGTCAAGTGCCGACGGATGGGAAGTTGCCGTCGGACGAAAGCGAAAGCAGATATGCTGGAACATTGCTGCGGTGCCGTACCCGCATCCGCTGCTGCAATAAGGGATAAGAAGATCTCCGTTTGCGGCGACTGTCGCAAATCAAAGGAGGTTTTTTTATGAAAAAATTAGACGTTAAGGCTATGGTTGTTTGTGCTGCCCTCATTGCGGCGGCAATCGTGTGCTCGAGGTTCCTTTCGATAAACGCCTGGAACCTTAAAATCGGATTCACATTCATTCCGGTTTTCTTGGCAGCGTATCTTTACGGACCTGTGGGCGGGGCACTCGTCGGCGGGGTTGCGGATTTACTGGGCGCGACCCTGTTTCCAATCGGCGCATACTTCCCGGGTTTTACGCTGACCTGTGTGCTTCAGGGCACGGTATACGGTCTGCTTCTTAATAAGAAGCAGACACCGATTCGCATTCTTCTTGCTGTCGGAATTGTTCAGCTTGTACTTGGTTTACTGCTCAATACGCTTTGGATTTCCATTCTTTACGGCTCTTCGTTTGGAGCACTGCTTGTTACAAGAGTGGTGCAGTGTCTGATTATGATTCCGGTTGAGTTCATCGTAATCGGAATGCTGAGCAAGATGATGGCAAGACATAAAAGCAGCATAATTGCATAATAAGGAAGAGAAGACGATGGTTTTGCTTAGGCGGCCATCGTTTTTTTATGCAAAAAAGCAGGCAGCGGCGAACTTTTGGGGCATACTATTCCCAAACGAGGAGGTCTGAAAATGAGCGAAAATCACATTTATGATATCATTATCATAGGCGGCGGCCCGGGCGGCTATACCGCCGCATTATATGCGGCGAGAGCGGGTCTTGACTTGATTGTTATTGAAAAACAGTATGCAGGCGGACAAATGGCACTGACAGAGCAGATCGACAACTATCCCGGATTTGATGATGGTGTTGACGGGTTCTACCTTGCAGAGAAAATGAAAAAGCAAGCGGAGCGATTCGGAGCAGAGAGCAAATCGGAAGAGGTTATATCCGTTGATTTAAAGAGAAATCCGAAGGTCATAGAAACCAAAACGCAAACATACTACGCGAAGTCAGTGGTGCTTGCAACCGGAGCAAGCGCAAGAAAACTGGGATTACCGGGCGAAGAGGAACTGCTTGGACGAGGGCTGAGCTATTGTGCTGCCTGCGACGGGATGTTTTTTAGGGATAAGACCGTTGTCGTGGTCGGAGGAGGAAATTCCGCAGCAGGGGACGCGCTGCTCCTGAGCCGTATCTGCCGAAAGGTAATTTTAATCCACCGTGGCGAGCGGCTGCAGGCAACGCAAATCTACCATGCACCGCTGATGAATACGGAGAATATAGAGATCAGGCAAAACAGTACGGTAACAGAGCTTTTGCATGATAACAAGCTGAGCGGTGTCCGCGTAAAGGATATGGGAAGCGGCGAAGAAAAGAGAATCAGCTGTGAAGGAGTATTCGTCTGTGTGGGCAGAAAGCCGGAAACGGAGCTTGTAAAAGGGCAGCTCGAATTAGGTGCAAACGGCTATATAGCTGCGGGAGAAGATACGAAGTGCAATATCCCGGGTGTATACGCCGTGGGCGATGTACGAACCAAACCGCTCCGGCAAGTCGTTTCCGCGGCAGCTGACGGTGCGGTCTGCGTGCAGATGGCGGAGGAGTTTTTGGCAGCGATGGTGTAACAAAAAACTTGTTTGTTCAAGTTGAACAAACAAGTTTTTTTAAATGATTTTATTTTGTACAAGTTATGGAATCAGTCGACGATATATTCGAGCCTTCCGGTTTGGATTGCTTCGAGATTTCGCTTAATCTTTTCCTCATTCCAGTCCCACCAGCGCAGCTTTAGCAGCTTATCGACAGTTTCGTCGTCAAAACGCTTGCGAATCGGCTTAGCGGGAATGCCGCCGACAATCGTGTACGGCGGAACATCTTTGGTTACTACGGCGCGGCTTCCGATAATCGCACCATCGCCGATGGCTACACCCGCAAGGATGAGAGCCTCGTATCCAATCCAGACATCGTTTCCGACTGTAATATCACCCTTGTTATCCCATGCCCGTGCAATGGAGTCCACATCTGTCGGAAGCCCCCACTCTTCAAAGAAGATTGGGAATGGGTAAGTCGAAAGACTTCCGAGTGCATGATTTGCGGCGTTAAATAGGAACTTCGCACCGCAGGCAATCGAGCAGAATTTGCCGATTTTGAGCCGATCGTGATTGCATTCGGGATAGTGGTACAGAACATTGTTCCGTTCAAAATCCCGGGGATCATTCACAAAATCGTCGTACATCGTGTAATCGCCGACTTCGATCGTTGGATCCGTAATAACATTTTGAAGATATACCGTTGATTTTCCCTGCGAACGAGGGTAGATTTTCCATTTTTCTATCATTTTATTTACCTCCGAATGGTTAGAATTTAAGAATTATGCCATTCGGAACATTACAATGCAGAGCTTCACCGCATACCACCTCGATTCTTTTGCAGGCGGGCACGTCAGAAATCCGTGCTCACATGCGTCCTAATATTTATTCTATCACTTTGTGCTTTGATTTTCAATAGGGCTAAGGGAGGTACAAGCATGCAAAATAAAACGGTAGGTTGTGTTTACGGATACGTGCGTGTCAGCAGCGCCGATCAGAACGAAGACCGGCAGCTCATCGCAATGGCACACGCAGGATTGAAACAAAAGAACATATTTATGGATAAGCAGTCAGGAAAGGATTTTGAACGCCCGGCATATCTCAAGCTATTAGGGGAACTAAAAGAAGGAGATTTGCTTTTGATTCAGAGCATTGACAGGCTCGGACGCAATTATGAAGAAATAATTGAGCAGTGGCGGCATATCACAAAGGTCATAAAAGCAGATATCAAAGTGCTGGATATGCCTCTTTTGGATACGACGCTCAGAAAGGACCTTCTGGGAACATTCATCGCGGATTTGGTGCTTCAGGTGCTATCCTTTGCGGCTGAAAATGAACGAAAAAACATTCGACAGCGGCAGAGGAAAGGCATTGACGCCGCGCAGGCACGAGGTGTTCGCTTCGGCAGACCCGAAATCCCCGACAGCGAGGCAACGAAGGAAGCGGTAAGGTTGTACAGACAAAACAAAATACCGCTCAGCCAGGCATTGGATATGAGCGACATTGGCAAGACGACATTTTATAAGAAGCTAAAGGAATTCAGTGCATAAAAAAATTCCGCAAAAGTACACTTTTGTGAACAAATTCGACATTCTTGTAATTTAAGTAATTTTAGGGGCTTTATCCCTCTTTGTTATGTTCCTTTATCGGAAATTCATTTAAAAAGTAGAAAATTGTGTTGATTTTATGTATTTCATGTGATAGGATATATTTAAACAAAGGAAAAAATGAATATCTTTTTCGAACAAGATGCGTCCGTAAAAGTGTACTTTTATGAACAAATCGTCGAAATGAATAAGAACAGCAGCAAGGGTAACTAACGGAAGTGGGGTGAGATTCCCCCTACTGGCAAGCAACTGTAATGCCTGCACAGACAGGACAAGTCAGGAGACGAGTTATCGTTTGGATGTAAACAAATTCTCTAGGGCAGAAGAATACATCATTGCGAAAAGGTAAGCAGACTAAAAGGAGTTTCTTGTTACAGCGGCAGGAAGCTTGCTCGGCGGCACTTTTCGGCTGGTATATGTAGGCGCATGGTGTATGCAGACTGTCAGAGAGAGGATGGTCTGCTTTTTTCGTCTTTTCATCCTTTTGATTGGGCGGTACTGTGAAGGAAAGTACCGCCCACGATGAGACAAGGATTTAGATATACAAGATGTGTGAGGGTCACATAGCGGAGCTTTTCGTTAGTTTTCGGTCAGTTCCTCGGAGAAGGGCTGAAAGCATGTGGAAGGTTGATGCTTTGATGATACGGCGGGCAGCCGCCGGGAAAGAAAAATAATTCAAAAAAAGAAGTGAATCGCATTTCAAGGTGCTTAGACTGTCATAAGGACGGAGAAATGCGAAGCGAAAAAGTTCAGGAGGTTAAAAAATGAACAAAAGAACAATGAAAAAGGGCCTTGCCATAGTTCTTGCACTGGTTATGGTATTTGCCATGACAGCGACAGCGTTCGCAAGCACAAACGGTACCGCAACTGTGAATGTAACAGTGAATGGTACATCTGTGGAGACATTCTCTTACGCAGTAGGTACAGATACAAATGTGAAGGATGTACTGAGCGGTCATTACGGTGCGAATTCGGTTTGGTCAGGGGATTACTTGACGAGTATCATGTTAAATTCTACGACATATGCATCGGCACCATACATACCGGTATCAGGAGCTTTTGATGATTCAGACATCTATGTTGCGGGTGTAGATACATATCTTGATTCACTGAATGCACAGCCGGAGTTCTCACAATATGGTGGAATATACATGGATGCTTCCTCTATGATTAGCGCCGGATATTTCTTCTTAGCAGATATGCAGCATACATGCTATATAGGTAGTGACTGGATGTACAAAGTGGATTATGCAGCAGATGGCTATGGTAATCCGGTAGTACCGGGAGAGGAACGCATTGGCTGGTATGATAACTTCTATCAATATACGATGGCTGAATGTAAGTTATCAGACGGCGATATTGTATACCTTACATATGGTGTTTCGAATACTATATTCTAAGTATGAATTCCGAAAAACACAAATATTAAGCAAACTAGGAGGCGGTGTTGTGCCGCCTTCTGTTTCTGAAAAAACTATTGAAGGAAAGATAAAACGATGAAGAACAAACAAAGGAAGGAGCAAAAATGAAACAAAGGAATCTGATAATAAAGCAACTTGTTTGTTTGCTTTTAGTATTTGCCCTGTGCCTGCCATGCACGACACTTCCTGCGATGGCTGATGTACCGGATAACGTGACATCAACAGCACCGCACGGATATTTGTCAGATCTTTCGCTTGCCAGAAGCACGAAAGATACAACAAACATATATTCATATGATCCGGAAACAGGTCAGCTGGGTAATCCATTTACATTTAATGCAAAAACGACAGAGTATACAGTAGCGTTCCCGGAACTTGCAACAGCTCCTTTTGTAATGTCATATACGCCGACTACTACTGCAATTCTAAACGATACATATACGGAAGATGGTGCTCCGCAATTGACCGGAGCATGGGCACTTTCTGATGATCCGAAAACAAGCCCGGAATTGAATGCGACGAAGACACTATACAGCGGAGGCAAGGCTACGATAAAGGGCATGACTTTTAGGAGTTTCTTTGGCACTACGACTCCAAGTGCGGTCTCATCAGAACCTATTACCTTATATTATTTAACCGGAGAATATACACAGGGTGAAGGCACAAATATAACCTTTGCAAATAAAGATGTTTACAAATTCAACTTCTATCGTATATTATCCTTAGCCGCAGCTCCGACGGTAAAAGATGAAATTGGGACGAGCTTTGCAACGACTCCTAGAGCTATTACGAATCCATATGCAACGGAATTCAGCATTACGATTCCAAGGAGCACAAAGTCTCTTTCAGTTACAGCAACACCGGTTACACCGGCAAGCACGGATGTGAAATTTGATAACGGTCAAGGCGGTTATGCAGCAGCCGAGGATTCCGGAGCATATAAACTTACATTAGCTGATTATGGAGAGAAGTATAAACAGGCGGATGGTTCCCTTGTAATACCGTTTACTTTAGCGTGTAAGGAAGATTGTAAAGGCGGCGTTGACGGACATTATACTCTGAAAGTTAATTTTGAAGCTTCCGGTCAGATAACTGCCGAAACAACGACAAGTGTTAAAGCAAGTGAATTGAAGGATTGGACACCAACCTACTCTGCGAAGGATAAAGACGGCAAGGATGCTACAGAGAAGGTTACTTTGAAGTATTATCAAAGTGACGGAACAACAGGACTTGCGGATATGGAGGCTGTTACGGCATACATCGGAGATGCAAAGACCAACAATACTTTTGTCGTTTTACTCAGTCTGCAGGATGCGGAAGATGTAAGAATGACGGTTACAGTTTTGCCTGCGTCAGATCCTGAAAAGGAAAATGATTATATCGAAAATATTAAGCTCTCTACATCGGACGGATATGAAATCTTCGATATGAGCAAAGCTGTATCTGATGAAAAGGGCAGGTATTGCATTGATGTAGCATATGGCGGCACACTATATGGAAAATATTCTATGCCTTTGACTTTGACGGATTCTGCAAAGAACGGTGCAGGCAATCTTCGTATATCTGCAACACTTACCAATGAGGATGGCGAGGTTGTTCGCAGTTCACATGCCGAAGAAAGCGGTCAGCCATTTTATGCGAGTCAGAATTATATTACAGATCTGACGACATTTAATTACTACGGCAAGACTTATCCTGGCGGAATTATGAAGTTCTATGATTTCTTCGACGGGCTTGAACTTGGTACTTATAACTTTACGGTCAAGGTTTTTAATAAAGAAAACAATAAGCTGTATGACGAGCGTACAATCAAACTCACACTCGTACCGTATCTGAGCAGTTTGAGTGTGTTTGACGGCGAGAGACAGATTAAGACCAGTCCGGATATAAGCAATCCGTTTGATAATAAGACACAAAACATTGTACGGTATACGCGAGAGTATAATGTTACAGTTCCTGCGGGAATTAACGAAATTACTTTAATGGGAGCAGCAACCGGATGGAGAACGCTTGATACAAAGCCTATGGGATATATCTGTTATGATGGAGAACAGAAAGTTGCAGTAGGCGTCACTGGTTTTCCGCACCGGGATAATACTTATAGCTGGTTTGATGATGACGGGTTTAAGGTGGACTTGAGTAAATGTCAGAAGCAGGGCGACAAATATGTTGTGCCGTTTTCTATGGTATGGGGCGACAGCACTTCTGCTATGCGGAGCGACTATAAACTCTATGTTACTGTGGGAGAGGCAAGTGACTGGAAGATAACCACGCAGCCGAAAGGCGGCACATACGATAAAGGCGCTTCCGTCAAATTATCCGTTTCAGTAACAGGGGAAGCGAAAGATAAAGTATCCTATCAATGGCAGTGGGCAGCGGATAGTTTAAATGATAATGCTTATAAAGACATTGCAGGTGCTACACAGTCGTCCTTTGAACCTCCAACGAAAGTCGGTGGTAAGAGATCCTACCGCTGTGTAGTCACAGATAATGGCAATATCAAACAAAAAAGTAAAGCGGCAGAAGTAAAGGTAAACTTGGGAAAAGTAAATGATCCTGAGATTGTTATTCAGCCGGGAACTTATTCAAATCTTGATGTTCCAAGTGATACAAGTGCTTATCAGAGAGAATATATAGAAGGACAAACCATACTGCCTCTTCAGATTGCGGCGGGCAGCACAGAAGTTACGGACTATGCAAACAAAAGTGGAGATGTAATAATAGAGTTTGTATGGTATGAAAATTCTAAGGATTCATATGAAGGAGCGAAAGTAATTGATGCAGCAAACTATACGCTCGGTTCGAATTCGCGCTCCAAAGATGTCGACAATGTAGGAAACACAGTGCGCGGATTAATCAGCAGCTGCAGTATTACTGAGAAGCTTTCGGTGGGCATGCATTACTATTTCTGTGAAGTTACTGCAGTAGCTGCAGATGATGATGCCAACAGGAGTGCCACAATCCGCAGTGAAATCCTTCCAATTACTATTCTGTCGCGCGGCAAAATAGAAGAGTTTGAAGGAACCGGTACGGAGAGCAATCCGTATTGGATTAAAACTGAGGATCACCTGAAAAAAATAAAAACTCTCGTAGAGGGCGGAGATTCCCTGAATGGTGCAATATTTAAACTGGCAAACGATATTACACTTCCTGTTGAGTGGCAACCGATCGGCAAGAATAATGGCGGAGCAGGGAAATATCTGCTGGCATTCAGCGGAACGATTGATGGCGGAAATCACAAAATGACAATTTCAAAAGGCGGAAAACCTCTTTTGAATTATGCCCGTGACGCTGTAGTAAAGAATTTGAAGATTTATGGCGAGGATATAAACGGTGCAGGTCTGCTCGATAAAGCATGCGTTGACTATGGTACGGATGGCGTATATCAGCAATTTACGGATCCGGATATCATCACAGTGGAAAACGTAACACTGCTCAGCAAAAGCAGAACACGCGGTTCAGGTCTTGTCAATGGTGGATATTCGTCCGGTATCAATAATATCATCATCCGCAATTGTACAATTGAAAAAGATGTTATCGTAGGCTATGACAAGAGTCAATCCGCAATCGGTTCTTTTGTAGGCACACTTAATGGACGTATTGAGGACAGCGTAAGCTATGCGACGGTGTACGGTAACCGCGAGGTAGGCGGTCTGGCAGGTAAAAAGGGACAGTCCATGGGTGACTGCACAATCATAAACAGCGAATTTCTTGGAAGCATTGAAGCTACCGGCGGATGCGTGGGCGGAATCCTTGGTGCAGGATATATCAGTACCTCGGCTCCGAATACACCGCCTGTATCCGTGCGAAACTGCTATGTTGCCGCAGATATTACCGGAAACAGCAAAGAATTTCTCAGTGGTGGCGATAATTTAGGAAGCGGTGTAGGTGGCATCATAGGCTCAGAATATGGAATCCGTGATGCATGGAATGATGCATATATATCAGATAACCATTTTTATGGTACGATTCATGACACGAGCGATACAGATACATATGCACATGTAGGAGGAATTATAGGAGAACTTGGTGCTTATGGTAAGCATCAGTTTTACACAAACAACTATTATCTGGCAAACGAGCATTACAAGGGGCTGGGCAGTATGGTAAAAACAGCCGCCGATTGGGATTCGGAAAAAGCCTTTGCGGCCAAATCTGAAAAGGAATTTGCAGATGGTACGGTATTAAATCTGCTTAACAAAGGTGTGCTTAAGAACTGGATTCAGCGCAAAGAAGGCACAGATGCTGATTCCCCTTACCCTATTCATAGTAAGGTCGCATATGTACGTGAAATAAAAATTTCGGGCGAATATACGATAAAGTATTCTGTAGGAGAAGCGTTAAATCTCACAGGTGCAAAGTTTACCGCTTACTGGAGTAATGGAGACGTCACATATCCATCCCTAAAAGAGGTAACGATTACAGGATACAATAAAAATCTTCGGGGAGTGCAGACCATTACTGTAACTTATGGCGTTGCAAAAACAACATTTGACGTGACAGTACTGTACAAGTCTTCGGAGGTAAAGAAGATTTCCGTATACTTCACATTGCTTGGCGATACGAAGCACGGCGATCTGACAGAAGCCACCGGAACACACACGCTGAAAGATAACAACCTGCAAGAGTGGGTTAAAAAAACTCGGGTCAATATCGACAATAATAAGACCGTTTATGATGTAATGAAAATAGTGCTTAACGCAAACCACATTACATGGAAAGAAAGCAATAAACGTGGAACGGTATATATTGAAAGTTTAACCAGAAATGGCGTAACTATTGGAGAATTTGACAACGGAACACTTTCAGGCTGGATGTACACATTAAACGGACATCACCCGAACTTAGGCGTAGCCCAGCAGTTCTTAGACGGCGAAGAGGATATCATCTTCCACTACACAGATGACTATACTGTGGAAGAAGGCTCTGAGCATTGGAACATTCCGGGCGGCGGCACTGTCGAAGAAGTCAAAGATGTCACAACCGACGCCAAGGCAGGCACAACGACCGCACCGACCGATGTCAAGGTAAGTGAAAAGACCAATGTAGACGGCACGAAGACGAAGGTTGCTGATGTCAAGGTTTCTGCTGATAATCAGAAAGAAATTCTGAAACAGGCAAAGGAAAAGAAATCAAACGAAATCATCTTGGTTGTTTCCAGCAAATCTGTCGGCGACGCGACGAAAGCTGATGTAACACTTGATAAGAGCTTCATCGACTCCATCGTAAAAGACACCGATGCGAAGCTGACAATCAGAACACCGTTTGGCAATAAGACTTACACGCAGGAAGAGCTGAAAGCGATGTCAGAAGCTGCAACAGGTCAGACAATAAGCGTTGCAATCGAAAAGGCAGCAGAGCCAATTGATGACAATGCAGGGAAAGTGGAAAAAGCGAAAGCTCTGACGAAAGACCTGAAGCTCGTTGCTCGCTCCGCAAAGACTGCGAAGAAGAATGTCAAGGTAACTCTCAAGATGAGCAGCAAGGCTGCAGCTTCCATCAAGGAGCTGAAAGACCTTGGCTACACAGTCAAGTACAGGTACTATCGCTCAACGAAAAAAGCATCCGCCTACAAGTCCGCAGTGACCAAGTCCACCAAGACTTATCTCAACACAGCAGGCAAGAAAGGCAAGATGTACTACTATAAAGCACAGGTTCGTGTTTACGACGAAAACGGGAAACTCATTGCAAAGACAGCACTCAAGCAGTGCAAGTACGCGAGCAGAACCTGGAGCAGATAGGGATATTACATAACAGGGCATCAATGAATTCAGGAATAAATTGATGTAAACAGAGAAACTGCAAAGCGGGTGTACGCTTTGCAGTTTTTCTTGTTTCTTTTCCGAAAATCAAGTATACTATAGATATATGTATGGAACAGACAGAAACCGCAAACTTTCTGAAGGGAGTGTAAAGAAATGAGCGATACCATAAAAAAGAAAATCTCTATCGGCGTGGAGGATTTTAAAAGAATTATCGATAAAAACGGGTATTTTGTGGATAAAACCCTGATGATACAGAAATTGATTGAAAGCGAAGCGATGGTTACTTTGTTTACTCGCCCGAGGCGCTTCGGCAAGACGCTCAATCAGTTTATGATCCGCCGTTTCTTTGAGGATGAAATTACGGAAAAAGGCGAGAAAGTCGATAACGGTTATCTTTTTGACGGACTGAAAATTACAGAATGCGGCGAAGAAATTATGAAACACAGCCAGCAGTATCCTGTAATTTTTCTAACCTTAAAGTCAGCGAAGCAGCCGACATACGAGCTTGCTTATGCCGAACTGAAAAAAAGAATTTACGAGGAATTTGACAGACATCAATATGTGCTTGGAAAAGGCGTGCTGTCGAAAACAGAGGAACTTCGCTTTCAAGAGATTTTATCCTTGAAAGCGGAGGAAGATTTATATACGGATGCACTCGGATTCTTGTCTAAGTGCCTTTTCAAGTACCATGGCAAAAACACGATTATCCTCATCGACGAGTACGATGTGCCGCTGGAAAATGCGTATTTTGAAGGTTTTTACGATAAGATGATTAAATTCATCCGCTCGCTTTTCGAATCGGCATTAAAGACCAACCCATACCTTGAAAAAAGTGTGATCACGGGGTGCCTCAGAATTAGTAAGGAGAGC
Organism: Firmicutes bacterium CAG:238; assembly: GCA_000435615.1. Taxonomy (GTDB): domain Bacteria; phylum Bacillota; class Clostridia; order Peptostreptococcales; family Anaerovoracaceae; genus CAG-238. The sequence goes on from FR881970.1 coordinate 18,842, forward strand.
ATCTTTACGGGTCTGAACAACTTAGAAACGGACAGCGTTCTTCATACACGCTACGGAGACAGCTTCGGCTTTACGCAGGAAGAAGTGGAAGAACTGCTTGCGTACTATGGCTTAAGCGAGCAGCTTGAGGAGGTAAAGCAATGGTATGACGGCTACCTGTTCAATCATTTTGAAATCTACAACCCGTGGAGCCTTCTCAAATATGTCAATGACAGAAAAGACCATGTGACCGAGTTTGCACTGCCGTACTGGTCGAATACCTCTTCGAACAGCATTGTGCGTGAGATGGTAGGCGAAGCGGATGAGGACGCAAAGCGCGACCTGGAAACTTTGATTAATGGGGGCACGATAGAAAAACAGGTGCATGAGGACATTACCTATGGCGATATTCATCAGACACAGGATAATCTTTGGAATTTCCTGTTCTTTACGGGCTATCTGAAAAAGGTCGGCGAGCGTAAGGATGGCAATAATCTTCAGCTTCAAATGAAGATTCCAAACATTGAGATTGCAACGATATACGAAAACTCTATTTCCTATTGGTTCGACCAAAGAATGAAAAAAACTGACCGCAGCCCGTTAAAACATGCGCTGGAAGAGGGTGACTGTGAAGCGGCGGCGGACTTCATTAACCGTCAGCTTGCGGACACCATCAGCTTTTACGACTATGCTGAGAATTTCTATCATGGCTTTATGGCAGGGCTTCTTGTGAATATCGGCGGCTACAGCGTAAAATCCAACCGCGAGAGCGGAAACGGCAGGCCCGACATCGTGATGCAGACGGCGAACATCCGCAAGGGCAGAGTGATTATTTTGGAGCTTAAAATAGCGGGCAGCATCGCAGAGATGGAAGCAGCCTGCGACCGCGGACTTGCACAGATTGAAGAGCAGCACTATGCAGAACCTTTTACAACGGAGGGTTACCCCGAAGTAAAGAAGTATGCACTGAGTTTCTATAAGAAAGAGTGCATGGTAAAAAAAGCGGAATAACAATAGCAGGCGTAAAAATGTAAAGCTTCTGCTTGACAACAAAAGCAGAAAGTGCTAATCTACAGATAGACAAGTAAATAAGAAATGTTTGGTTTATGGTCGCAGAGGGTTTGTTTCGAAGGAGGCAGATGTCGGCTGCGTGAAATGACAAGCCGGTGCGAGGCCGGTGCGGTCTTACCTCCACTGTATGCGGAATTTGTCCGCGAGTCAGGACTGTCAGCCATGAAGCAGGTTTTGCATCAAGGTGGAATGCTCGATCGGCTGCGATTCTCCGGTTAACGAAAGGGAGAGGTGTTATTTGTTGTGCTTTTACATAAGAAAGCAGGAAATAGCGCAGAATCGCGAAGCCGAGAAAGAAGCATTCTTTTTTGTATCCGAAAAGGTAAATTTCGGATTATCAGAATTACATAGGACACATGATCGTCCGGCAATGCAAACCGACCAACGAACCAAACTGTGCGGAGCTGCTTTCAAATGCAGAAGCCTCCGTATCAAGCAGCAGAGTCCAAAAGTCACAAGTACAGGCAGTGCCGGATAAAAGGAAAGGGGTCAGAATCCCCTGCTTTACCCGAAGCTGTATGTGTATGAGCCCCGCGTTCGCGACGAAAGTCGGTCACTGAAAGGGAAGGCGGAACGCCGGGCGCAGTCGAGGCAGTCGACCTATTACACGAGCCAGAAGACTTGGTGATGTGCGGAGCGCCTTGGGAGCGCAATTTGGGCACTGGAACAGACGGCAGTGATGAACAAGCGGAAAGAACAGATGTTTTTTCGCAAAAAAGGTTCAGACACTGCTTTTTTGTTTGCTTTTCATCCTTCCCCGGACAGGAAACCTCCTGAAGATTACCGGTTCGGGGAAATCCAAAAGTTATGTAAGCACAAGTGTGTTTCATATAAATATATGCAGCGGGCAACCGCTGCAAAAGCGTGAACGGCATACACTGCCGTCCGCGCACGTGCCGGGAGGGCGGCACGACCGTAAAATTTTCTCAAAACTAAGAACAAAGGAGGACAGAAATGAGCAAAAGAATCAAAAAAGCCTTTGCCATTCTTATGGCACTGGTCATGGTATTTGCCATGAGTACGACCGCGTTTGCTTTAGCAGATGACAGCGCAAAGTATACGCAAGCGGCTAAAGACAACGCACCGACCGTAACAGGAGAGTTTACGGTTTATCTATCAATCAGCAGCAACCAAGTGAATGGGAAGTACATCAATGATTATAAAATTCCGGTTACAATGGGTGCAGCAGGTGTAACAAAAGCTTATTTTGTCAAGGATGTCATCCTTGCAGCAATGAATCAAGCAGGTTTTCCATATGCATTCAAGTCAAAAAAAGCAGGCGAGATTGTCGATTTTAATGCGGATTCAGACTATGTATACGGGATTGCGTGCACAGACAGTGAAGGAACAACTCTGTTTGAACCCGTAACAGATTATAACAATTATAACGGTTGGATGTTCCGCATCGATGACAGATATCCTATGTTGAATTCTGCCGATTGGCCGTCCGGATGGACGAGCGCAAAAGGACCGTGCGGCGCATCGATTGAGCAGGCATATGTCAAGGCAGGTCAGACCATAAGCTTTTATTTCTCTGACACTGCCTCCGCAGACAACGCTACAAGGTTCTTGAAAATAAAGTCAAAGGCATATACTGAAGCTACAAGTAAGCTGACAATTAACATTAAGACATCCTATAGCTACTACCGAGATAGCGATTGGTACTGGTTCGTTTACGATTTTACAAATGCAGCTGCAGGTAATACTATGACGGTTAAGGTTAACGGAACATCCTATGAGGCGACGACTTCGAGCGGAAAAATTATAATTCAAAACTTTACGTTGGCAAGCGGAACAAACACGATCGAAATCATGCCAATATTTAATGCATCCGGAATTCCGACATTCTCCGGCGCTTATTATACATGGACAAATTAAAAGAAAGTTTTTTTAGATGATGGCAGGGAGCGTTCTCCCTGCCGATTCAGAAACGAGGTGTAAGTTGAGAGTAAAAACAAACAGAAGGAATAAATGGGCTGTATGCTTGTTGTCGATTGTGCTGGTTTTTTCCTGCATGAACATTCCTGCGACAGCCTTTGCAGATGCAGAAGATGCTGCGCCGGTTATCCGCACGGACTTGCCTGCCTATCAAACGGTGACCAAAGATACAATGGTGGAGCTTAGCATCGAGGCGATAGGTGCAGAAAGTTATCAATGGCAGGTCAGCCATGAAGTTAAAAGGGAAGATCGCCTTGTGGAGGCATGGTCTGCATGGACTGATATTGATAATGCAGCCACAAGCAATTATAAGCCGCAAACTGATAAGTATAATACACTTACCAAGTACAGAGTTAACATAACAAATAAAAATGGGACTGTTACGAGTAATGAGATTACCGTCGGTGTTCTCCCTGAAGGCGTGAAAGCTGATATGACGGCGGACTTTTCCGCACTGCAAGTTGGCGAGATTGAGTACGGAACCAATGCGATTGTAAAATCACACCTGAAATTAGAATTATCCAGGGACTCGAATGCACCTATCTACTTGCAGTATAACTATTATTGTGATGGCAAGCCACGCGAAGAATACCGCAATGAATGGTATAGGCTGGATAAAGCAGACTATGATACACAATACGAAGCAGAATATGAAAATGCGTACAATGAGAATTATGAGTTCATAATGGATGAATACAATGCCGACTATGAAAGCTATACTCAAGAAGAAAAGGAACAATTGGTTAAACAAGCGACCGAACTGTACATGGAGGAGTGGGCAAAAACTACGGCGCCATATAGCGAACCATGCTACGGTGCAGCAAACACTCTGGCAAGCGGAAAGCATGAAATGTATGTTGAAGCCACCCTGCAATATTATTTTGTGGACAGCAGCCTTTATGACAGCAGCGGAAGCAAACTTATACAACACGATTTCCGCTTTGAAAGCGAGCATTGCTCGTATACAGTAGGAGAAAAGCCTGATGCAGGGAAAGGATATTATTACAGCAACGCGGAAACAGCAACATCTTTTTTGTTAGAGGGATTGAAAAATGAAATCTCAAAGGTAGATTATGAAGAATGCTATACTGAAGATTATGAAAGCTACAAAAGATACAATATTTATTTGAATGATGATTTTGACGAGAACGGAAAAATCAAGGTTCAATTTATTTCGGGGGAGGACGAAGCAAAATGGAATTGTATGGCACCGTCCTATTTCGCAAGTGAAGCGGATGCTGGAGAAGTGAAAAACTCCGCGTCATGGAACTGCACTCCATACGCAGCGGCAATCAGAACACTCGACATAAACTTGGAAAACGGAAAGGCAGAGTGTAAAGTATACAAAACCGATAGTGGAGGGAACATGGAGGACGAGTACTTTGTGCTCAACTTTGTAATCGGGAACAATGAGGTATCCAAGTTGATCAAAACCGAGATATCAGAAGGTCAATGGGTGCTTGAAAAAGATCTGTACGAGAAGAAAAAGGCGTATTTGGCACTTCCGTATGGTGTAAGGAGTACGAATGTGACCTTGACAGCAGAAGACACCGATAAAATTGTTTTTAACGGTCAGGAGCTCAGCAAAGAAGGCAACGGAAGCTTTACGGTGAAACTGAAATCATCACCGATAGAGAAGGGTGAGTCCAACATCATAAGATTGTATAAGGATGGAATGAAGGGCGCCGCAATCTATGAAATCGTCTGCCGGTCCGCAAAATATGACGATCTGCCTGACAGAGTGATCGACTATATTTGTCCGGATTCACAATATACCAATGGAGAAGGCTTGAGCACCTACGGAATCCGCGGTGTAGGAACCCTTCTTGGCAGCACAGAGATGGTATCCAGCTATGACTGCTTGGGACCGGCTTCCCTTGGAAATTTCGGAGGATATATCACCTACTATTATAAAAAAGCGATTAAGGATGATCCGAAAAATCCGTATGGGATTGACTTTATAACATACGGAAATTCCGTTGAAGGCAGCAATGAGTTCGCAGAACCTGGACAAGTCTGGGTTTCTGAAGATGGGGAGACTTGGTATGCACTTGCCGGCTCGGCGCACTACGATGCGGAGGCGAAATGGGATCATAAAGTGACTTATTCCGCAGAGAATCAAAGTGAATACGGAGGAATCTCGTATGGGTATCCTAAGAAGGAGTTTTATCCGCTGCATGACTTTGCAGATGAAGAATATGAGATGACCTTGGGAGGAATCAGACTGACAGCAGCATCCGGCAGTAATGCTTATGGAAATATCCGACCGATTTTCCCTGATTTCGGATATGTGGATGTGGGACTGCGCTGCAAAGGTGCAGTCAGCGAGGACACAGAGGGCGATATGGGAAGCAACGAGGCCGACAATCCGTACACGGGATCCCATATCACAGCCTCCGGAAGAGTTGCACACACGGCTACCGACGGCATGGATTTGGCATGGGCTGTGGACGAAGCCGGTAATCCGGTAAGTTTTCCAAATGGCATTCATTATATCAAGATCCAGACTGCAACCAGCATCAAAAACGGCGGCATTGGTGAAAAATCCACAGAGGTGAATATGGTACGCGTTGCCAAGGCAAATGAGAATGCTGTCGGCAAAACAGAAAAACCGCTTTCCATCGTCATTGATGGAAATGAGATGAAAGACTTACAAGAAGGAAAAACGATTCCGGTGAATGTAAGCGGAGCCTTTGATGTAAAGGTGAATAATCTGAAATCTCAGAAAAATGTGTCTGTATATGTCAACGGCACACGCAGCAACGAAGTTTACTTAAAAGAAGCAGCGCACAACATGGTTAGAGTCATCATACAGGAAAGCGAAAAAGAACCGCTGATTTACTATTTCAAAATAAATGACACGTCGGGGGAAAGCGGGAAAGCTGTGACTGCTGTTGTGATGAATGCTGCCGGAGTACTGGCAAAAGGATTGGTAAATAAAACAACCGTATTGACAAGTTATTTTGATGAGGATACTTTCACGCGCGGCGGAGATATTGAATTGCCGCAGGCAGAGCCGGAAACAAGTCAATATATTTTCACCGGATGGAAGACAGAAAAAGGGGACACAGTAAAGACGTACAATGAGGCTGTGGAGAAAGCAGAGAACGGCGTTGTCAAACTGACTGCACAGTATCAACGTGTCGGCGGGAGTTCGGCACCTTCCGATGAAAAAATCACAGTTTCTTTCCGTCTGATCGGAAGCACCTTGGCAAACGGCGATATCGATCTGAGCAAGAACGGAACCGGATATAAAGACGCAAAGTATGTGACATGGGCGAAGACGGACAGCTATACGCTTCCGAAAGGCAGCACGGTTCAGGATCTTTTCCTTGCAGCGATGAAACGCACTGGACTGCGGCAGGAGGGAGCAGAGCAAGGCTATGTCAGAACCATTTATGCGCCAAGTTCCTTGGGCGGCTATGCGCTTTCGGAATTTACAAACGGCAAATATTCCGGCTGGATGTATACAATGAATGGCAGCCATACCGATGCGATCGCAGACCAGAAACTGGTTGACGGCGCAAAGATCGTATGGCATTATGTTAACGATTATCGGTACGAAGTCGCAGACTGGGCACGTCTGGGAGGCAGCGGCTGGCCGCAGCTCAGTGACAGCTCCTACAACTACTGGGATAAGTGGTTGGAGGCGGAAGATGTGAATCCGTATGCAGGAGCGATCCGGCAGGAAAATTCTGTCACCACCGACACAAAGACCGGTACAACAACCGCTCCGACTGAAGTCAAGGTAAGCGAAAAGACCAACGCGGACGGTACGAAGACCAAGGTTGCCGATGTCAAGGTTTCTGCCGATAATCAGAAGGAAATTCTGAAACAGGCGAAAGCAAACAAGTCAAAGGAAATTATCCTGAATATTTCCAAATCGGCAGTCGGCGACGCGACGAAGGCAGAGGTAACGCTTGATAAGAGTTTCGTTGATTCCATCGTAAAAGATACGAATGCGAAGCTGACGATCCAGACATCGTTCGGCAACAAGACTTACACGCAGGAAGAACTGAAAGCGATGTCTGACGCGGCGACAGGTCAGACGATAAGCGTTGCAATCGAAAAGGCAGAGCAGCCAATCGATGACAACGCAGAGAAGGTGGAAAAAGCGAAAGCGCTGACGAAAGACCTGAAGCTTGTCGCTCGCTCCGCAAAGACTGCAAAGAAGAATGTCAAGATAACTCTTAAGATGAGCAGCAAGACTGAGGCTTCCATCAAGGAGCTGAAAGACCTTGGCTTCACAGTCAAGTACAGATACTATCGCTCGACGAAGAAGGCATCCGCCTACAAGTCTGCAGTGACCAAGTCCACCAAGACTTATCTCAACACAGCAGGCAAGAAAGGCAAGATGTACTACTATAAAGCACAGGTAAGAGTTTACGACGAAAACGGAAAACTCATTGCAAAGACAGCACTCGGGCAGTGCAAGTACGCGAGCAGAACCTGGAGCAGATAGGAAAACAATTCCATAACAGGGCATCAAGGAATTCAGGAATAAATTGATGCAAACAGAGAGACTGCAAAGTGGGTGTACGCTTTGCAGTTTCTCCATTTTTGCAGGAAAAGAATTTCAATAGCAGGCACTGAACGCTGGCCGCATATCGTCAATTTTGCCACGAGGGATATTGTAGTGTTTCGCCAGGTTTTCCCAGTTGTCGCGTACAATCCGCAGAATTTCAGCGGAGAAGGTTTGCGCCTCTTCTTTAGTGATTCCAAATGAAACGGCCGCCTCCAGCGCAAGGGGAATGGAAATTCTGTTGTCATCTTCATTCACGTTCAGAGCCAATTCATCTCCGTAAGGGACTGGATTCACATCGTAAAGAGGAGAAAGCGTCCAGCCTTTTTTCTCTAAAATAAATGCATGATTTCTGAGATGATCGTCTGTATTTGAAACGGCCATGCTGAAAACAATACGCTTCCACAGTTCAATGAGATCTTTTTTTGGCTGACTCCCGTTTGCTTTGATAAATGAGGCAATATCAATGTAGCTTGTGCCATCGGCGGCAGGAGCTTGCGCCATCGGCGGCAGAAGCACCGTCTGTTTTTCCCAGCAAGGTCATAGCAGAAGCGAAGTGGATGCGTTTCTTTCCATCGCGGTCAAAACGACGAACCAAAAAAGTACTGCCAAGTTTTGAAAAGGTTTCAAGGCGTGATTCGGGTACATTAAGACCACACATCCGAGCCAAATCATGTACAACCTTTTCCCATGCGCCCGTATTATTATCGTCATTTTTGGAAGGAAATTTTGCAATCCAAAGCTGTCCATTAGGGTCAATCACAGTCGCCTTCGGACGCGCACCGCCTAAAGAAGAACCCGGTCTGAGCAGCTGATTGAGCCATTTTTCATTTAACGGAGTCGTATCGTCCTCAAACTGTCGGGAAGCCTCTTCCAAGGTTCTTAAACTTGCCCATGGCGGGGTAGCGGTTTCTTTATCGTTTGAAAGAAAATCGCCCGTCTCTTCAAGCTTGAAACGAAGACCGCCGATTCGGGATTCGTCATACACACCCAAAAGAAAGTCGCTGTCATTTAGCTTGCGAGGCTTTCGTTTTTCTTTTTCGGCAAGACTGCGTTCTTTTTTCGTCAGAAGAAGCCTTCCCCAGCGATTCGGTGAGGAGTCCGCAAACATACCAAAGATTCGTCCCTCATACGGAAACTGTCTTCCGCCGTATGGTGCTAAAGCAGGATCAAGTGAGACGGACAGAGAGGTCTGTTTCAGCCACTTCGTGTCGTATTCAAAAGAATAACTTTCGCCGCCTTTTATAGGGTCGATAAAAAGCCTGCCAAGCAAAACGGGTGTATTAAAACTGAAGTCGTCATAGACAAGGATTGTTCTCGAAGCATTCATGTTTAATCCCCTTTCCGTGAAGCCCGCTTACGTGTAATCAGCTGCAAGTCCTGCATTTCTCTTCCCATTCGGTCGTCCTTCGCTACGAGCAAAAGGTCACGGTCCATATTGTTCAATGCGTGCAGAACAGCGGCATAAATGCCGATTGCAACGGACGGACTTCCATTTTCCACATTCCAAAGCGAAGCGCGGCTGATTCCGGCACGCTCCGCAACTAACTTCGCAGGAAGATCGCGGCGCAGCCGTGCGAGCTTGATTTGTTCACCCATAGTTTTTAGTATGTCCTCGGTCGCAGGTAATATATGATAAGAAGTTTTCCTCATAAAAGATTCCTCCTAATGTCAATAATTATAAACAAATATTGCAATTATGTCAATAATTATAGAAGTTAAAATGGGCAACAATGAAGTAAAGAAGAAAAAATGTAAAGCACGCTTGACATTTAAAAACAAAGTGCTATAATAAGCAATGTAAAGGACGCTTTACATAAAGGAGTACATATGAAAAACAGGATTGAAGAAATCAGAAAAGTGCGCGGCATCAATCAGGAAGAGCTCGCTAAGGCGCTGGGCGTGTCGAGGCAGACAATCAGCTCGCTCGAAAACGGCAGGTACAACCCGTCGATTGAGCTTGCGTATAAGTTGTCGAAATATTTCGGGATGACGATTGAAGAGGTTTTTATTTTTGAAGAGTAGAAAGAAGGCTGGAAATGAGAGATTGAAATAAGAAAATCTATTTATCAATATTTTGGATTTTGCTGGGTGCTGTGCTGTTCGGACTTGGAACCTTTGACATAATTGATTCGTTTTGGAGCGGCATGGGAACCGGGCTGATTGCTGTAGGAATCGTGCAGACCGTGCGATGGGTGCGCTATCGCGGCAATTCGGAGTTCAGAGAGAAATTTGACAGAAGCGTAAATGACGAAAGGAATCGCTTTATTTCGAATAAGGCTTGGGCATGGGCAGGATACATAAGCGTACTGACAGGAGCTGCCTGCGTGATTGTATTTAAGGTTATGGGTAAAGATGAACTCAGTTTGTTTTGCTCGATGGCGGTGTGCCTGCTGCTCGTGCTTTACAGGGTGTGCTATTTCGTTTTAAACAGAAAATACTAAGAGGATGATAAACGGTGGAATACGAATGAATGTTCGCTAACGCTTGAACTCTGCCAGTCGTTTCATGATCTCCACCATCTTCCAAAACCGCGCGGGAACCGTCGTTATGTCTAAAAATTCTTTTTCACTGTGCGGAAAACCGCCTCCCGGGCCGCAGCCGTCCAGAATCGGAAGACCTAAACAGGCAAGGCGGTTGGCATCGGAGGTTCCGCCTGCTTTGACATAAGAAAGGCCAAGCGGCGCCAGCGTCTGCATCATCTGCTTGGCAGCTTCCGTGATTTCTAAAGGCGGATAGTGGCTGATTGCAGTAAAGGTGACCGATGTACCGGAAAGATGCGGCTTTGTCTCCATTTTCGATATTGCGCGGAGAATCCGCTCATATTCGCGATGGCTTGTATAGCGAAGCTCCATCTTTGCGGAGGCGTGGGCAGGGATAACATTGAGCGCAGAGCCACCTTCCATGAGTCCGACATTGATAGAAGTACCGCGTTCGAGATTTTGGAGCTTGGAAAAATCGACGACAATTTCAGAAAGCTCAAGGATTGCGCTGACGCCTTGCTGCGGCGCGGTTCCTGCGTGGGAAGCGACGCCTAAAACTTCGATGTCGAATTTGGCGATGCCTTTGCGCTCGTTCACAAACTGACCTTGCTTGCGCTGTCCTTCAAAGACGAAAATATGACGGCAGTTCGCTGCGAATTCCCGAAGCAGAGGCGTGCTGTCGGGGGAGCCGATTTCTTCGTCACTGTTCAGTGCGATGGTAAAGGAAAACGCAGGGTGTTCCTTGCGTAAATATTCCGCCAGATATAAAATCAGAAGTGCGCCGGCTTTCATGTCGACCGTTCCCGGACCGTAAACGAAATTGCCCCCGCGGCGGAACGGCCTTTCGGAAACCGTGCCGGAAGGAAAAACTGTATCGATATGTCCGCTGAAAAAGCAATCATAGGAAGCAGATCCTTGCGTTCTTGCAGTCACAACCGGATGCCCGAGCATTCCGACTCTGTGCAGGGTGGTTTTAAGACCTGCCTTTTCAAAGCGTTCCTTAAAAAAGGAGGCAACTTGAAGGTTGCCCTCAATATCAGCACTTCCACTGTCTGTATTTATTAAAAACTCTAAATCGCCTAAAAACGATTCTAAAGGGAATGTCGTCATTTCAATGTGTCTCCGTTTTTTAAATTATTAAAAAGCTTCATAAGAAACTGCCTCTCCGCCCTCGAAGAAGACTGTATAGCCATGTCCGGGCTCAGGAATCCAAGCCCAAAAGGTTTCTTTTTCCTCCGGGAAGAAGCCTTCCATCGCGGCTGCGATGACTCCGCCGTGGCAGACAACAATTGATACAGCGTCGCTGCCGTTGTGACGGCAGGAAAGTTCCTTCAACCGCTGATAACCTAAAAGCTCCTTTATTCCTTCTTTAATGCGTGAGAAGAAGCTGAAAACGGAATCGCCGCCGTCCGGGAATGTGAAAGTGCTGCTGGAATCCCCACCTGAGCGCATCCATTCGGCGAATGCTTCGCGATGCGTATCCGCGGCTTCGATTTCCTTAAAACTCATGCCCTCCCATGCGCCAAAGTTCATTTCCTGAAGCAAAGGAAGCGCTTTGTGCGGAACATCCCCATAAATAGTACAGAAAGTCTCTTCTGTTCTGCGCAGTCCCGAAGTATAGCAGTCCGCGTGATCAAGCGGCGGATAAATCTTTTGCTCCTTGAGTGTTTTTAACGCCGCAACGCCTTCTTCCGTCAGAGGAATATCAAGACTGCCGTAGTACCAGCCCTTCTGATTCCCTTCGGTAATTCCGTGTCGTATAAAATGAATGTATGACTTCATAGTGTACACCTTCTATTTCAGTTTTTGTCCAAGCCCGCAAAAAACACGGTGGACTTCATCGGATTCTTTTCCGAGCCACAGCAGCGTTCTTCCGACGCTTTCCCGCCACGCCCGTCTGTCCGGCTCAATCGGAACGACGCCTTGCGAAATATCGTCAACTATCCATATTTTGTCGCAAAGAGGTTCATTATATGTCTTTAAAACATCTTTTGCCTCGGCATCTTCAAGCACGCAGGCATAGATGAATTTTTCCAAACCGCAAATTACTTTTTTTGAAAGGTCGATGGTGAGATTTTCCTCACAGAAAAAAACATCATCGTCGCTGAAATTCCAATGTTCTTTCGCATATTCCAGTTTTCCCTGATATGCGCCGCCAAAAATCAAAATCATATCAATCTCCTAAACTTAACATAAAACCAGCGCGAAAACGCCCATAAGTTCACCCCAAATAATGCCGAAGCCTGCAATGTCTCCGCTCATGCCGCCGAGATTTTTCTTTGCATATTGAATGGATATGAGGCTTCCGAGTGCTGTCGCCGCACTGACGATCAAGGTTGCAAGCCATAGACTCGAACACCAAAAAGCAAGAGCTGTAATGACTGCAAGAAGCACAAGGAGAAGAATGACGCCGGATTTTGCGGAAGCCTTCTTGCTCGCTGTTTCGACGGAATCACATGCGACAAGTTCCGTGCAGTCTTCTTCCGTCGTGCTTTCCTCAGTGGGTTCTTCTTCCGGCAAAGTTTCTTCCGGCAAAGTCTCTTCCGGCGGCTCTGCATCGTGGAGCATAGCATACTGGCTCTGCCCCATCGGCTTGCAGATAAGCACGTGAAGTCCGGAAATCGACCGGCTCATAACCACAATCATAACCATGTTAGCGAAGTCAACCCCGGTCGTTACTGCGGTTGACAGGAAGCAAAAGTATCCCAGAACGAAGAAAATCATTCCGACAACGGCGAACGCCCCTGTGCTGCTGTCCTTCAATATGAGTTGTCTCTGCTCAAGCGGCCGCCTTGACATGATTGCGTCGCAGCAGTCCATGAAACCGTCCATGTGCATGAAGCCGCAGAGTGCGAACGGCAGGAAAGTGATTAAAAATGCAACCACAAAGAACGGAAAGCCTAAGTACACCAGACCGAAGTAAATCGCGCTCCAGATAATTCCGATAACCAGCCCGATAAGCGGAAGAAATCCCAGCATAAGACTGGTGTAATTGTTGTCCCAGTGCTTTGCCGGGCAAGGCAGGGAGCAGAAATTACCCCACGCCATCATAAATCCGGTAAGATATTTCATTTGATTTTTCGCGTGCCGAAGCCGCGACTCCTTTCTCATTTATAGATATGTTTGAATCCGTATGATACTTCAACAACTCTGTCGCAGACACGTGCAAGGCTTCTGTCAAGAAGTGCCAGCCCTTTGCGGTAGGGTTCGGTGAAGTCGTCAAACGCATAGCTGTCAGAGTATATGTAATCCGAAACGAAGACGGTATTTCCCGTTTTGCAGGCGAATTCCACAAGCTCCTTCTTAAGTCTCAATGGCGCCTCAAAGTCAACTTCGCCGGTTTCCGTAAACATCTCGTTCGATAAGAGGGCCGTTACGCTGTCAAGCAGGAAAACACCCTTCGGGTCAACCTCTTTGCCGGAAACGGTCTTAACATTTAATGCCCCGCAAATATTTACACCTTGCTCAATCGTATCGAATCCCCAGCCCTCGCGCTCGGAAAGGTGGCGGCGAATGCGGGCATCATCTTCTTCGTCACGCGGGATCATCGTTGCGAGATAGTAAAGCGGCAAATTGTTTTCCTGCGCCATGCTGCGGGCAAGCTCCTGTGCGTGATAGGATTTTCCGTTTTTGCAGCCGCCGCTGATAAAAATATTCATAGTTAAAAGAAGTTTCCTTTCTTTCGTTCGTCTAAATAGTCCGCGTCAATCGAGCCTTCTGCGAAGGTCGCCATGCCGTTCATCGCTGCGGCTGCAGCCTCTATAATTTTGAAGCTGATCGGACAGCCGCTGCCTTCGCCAAGGCGCATGCCGAGGTTGAAGAGAGGCTTGATGTTAAGTTCGTTCATTGCGATGAGATAACCCGGCTCGGTGCTTTGATGTGAGCCGAACATAAAGTTTACGGTCTTCGGTGCAATCCGAGACGCTGCCAGTGCGGCAACTGCAGAAATATATCCGTCGATTACAACCGGAAGTCTGTAATACGCTGCGCCGACGAAAGCACCGGTCATCGCACAAATATCGAAGCCGCCGACAGCAGCCAGAATCTCAAACACGGAAGCGTTTTTCAGCTTGGAAACTGCCTCTTCTACGATATGTATTTTTTTCGCAAGTCCAGCGTCATTGAGCCCGCCTCCGCGGCCTACGACTGTTTCCGCAGGGGTTCCTGTCAAAGCCGAAAACACACATGCACTGGTCGTTGTGTTTCCGATGCCCATTTCGCCGACACCGAAAATCCGATAGCCGGCATCCTTGACAGCCTTAGCGGCTTCAACCCCTGTGAGAAATGCTTCTTCGCATTGTTCCATGCTCATGGCAGGACCTTTTGCAAGGTTTGCGGTTCCGCGTCCGAGTGAGCGGTTGACAATCTTGCCGGCGAATTTGCCGTGTGCTTTTTCCGCACCGGAGACAAATTCCATTTTGTCCGTGTAGAAGACATCCGGAATTCCCATTTTAACGCCCATATCACAGACCAAAAGGTCAATGCCGAAATACTGCGCGAGTGCGCTTACTCCGGTAAAGTGACGCGTGAAGTTAATCGTCTGCGACAGCGTAACCGACTGAGGTGCTGAAGCGACGCCTTCCTCCACCACGCCATTATCTGCACTCATTATAACGACAGCTTGGCGGGTAACATCGTTTTTGACCTCTCCGGTGATGCCTGCAAGTTTGATTGAAATTTCCTCAAGCGTTCCAAGCGCTCCGGTAGGTTTCGCAAGAACCTCCTGACGCGCGGTGGCTTCTTTTACTGTCGAGTCATGCAGGCAACCGTTTTTTTCAACTTCTTTTAAAATCGTTTCGATTGCTGTATTCATTATGTCATAATCCTTTCGAAAAATATATATATTTGCGGCTGTGCAGCCATTCCAGGCATGCACGAGCGTCGCGGGCTTCGATTGTCAGCGTAACATCATCTTCGCAAAAATCATCAATCGCCGAAAATATGCTGTTCATATCCATGCTGCCGCGGTCAAACGCACTATGGCTGTCACCGGTGCCGTCGTTGTTATGGAGATGGAAATGCCCGATATGTGTGCCCAGAACTTCAATCCATTTCTCGACCGGAAGTTCCGGCGGAGTTGTCGCATTGGCGTGTCCGATATCGAGACAGAGCTTGATTGCCGGATGATCGATTTGCCTCATCATATCGAGCATCATATACGGCTCGTCTTCAAGCACGTTTTCCACATAAATCCGAAAGTCCGAGGGTTTGTCCGACATAAATTTCTGCCAGAACTCCGCACCCTTTTCTGCCTGCCAGCCTTTAAAATAGATAAACGGAAGCCAGCCGGTGTGAACAACCATCCGGTTGATGCCCAGCGCGGCAGCAGCCTCGTAGGCCTCGTTTAATCGTTCCATCCCCAGCTGCCTTGCACGGTAATCAATTGCCGCGGGATGGATTTCCGTAAACGGCCCGTGCAGAAAAAGTCCCGACGGTTCAGAAACTCCGGCAGCGGCAATGTCTTCGCGGATTTGTTCAAGCAGATTCCGGCGATTGGAAGGGTCAAGATCTTCAGATATGCAAGTATGATTGATTTCCAAACCGACGCCGAAGTTCTTGGCAACATTCAGAGCATCCTCGGAAAAAGTCGCAATAAAAAGTTTGTTTCTCATAAAAATTCCTAAATATACCGTTGATTTAATGCCTACATTCTATCATAACGGAGCGAAAAATAAAAGGGACGCGATTTGGGCTTTTTATAAAAATTTTGTGAAAGCGAATTTTCCTTTGATTCTCTTGAAAGCTAAAGTTTTTTTTGTTAAAATGAGGTATTATAGGAGAATTTTCAATAAAAGAAAAGGAATTGATGAAATGAGCAAAAAAATGCGAAGCAATATTCTGCTGCTGATAACAGCGGCAATCTGGGGCTCGGCATTCGCGGCGCAGAATAGCGGAATGGACTATATCGGGCCTTTGACATACGGAGGAATCCGTACATTTATCGGTGGTTTGGCACTGATACCGGTGATTTTGTTCTTGGATAAAGGTAAATCCAAGACCGAGGTAAAGAAAACACCGGAAGAGGAAGCTGCCGAGAAAAAACTGTTGATTATCGGCGGAATCTGCTGCGGACTGGCACTTTTTGTGGCATCCACGCTTCAGCAATACGGCGTAAGCTACACGACGGCGGGCAAGGCAGGATTTATTACGACACTCTATGTTGTTATGGTTCCGATTTTTTCGGTTGTTCTTAGGAAGAAAGTCAGACCGATAATCTGGCTCTGCGTTTTGATGGGAGCGACGGGGCTCTATCTCCTTTGCATGACGGACGCGTCATTTAAGCTGCAGTTCGGCGACACGCTTGTGCTGCTTTGCGCGGTGGGATTTTCCGTACATATTTTGGTCATCGACTATTTTGCACCGAAGGTTGACGGTGTTAAGATGTCCTGCATCCAGTTCCTCGTGGCCGGTGCGATTGGCATTATCGGAATGTTTATCTTTGAAGAACCGAAGATTGATGCGATTTTGGACTGCTGGCTGCCGATTTTATACGCGGGCGTACTTTCCAGCGGCGTAGGATATACCCTTCAGATTGTAGCGCAGAAGGATGCAGAACCGACGGTTGCGTCGCTTCTTATGAGCCTCGAGTCCGTATTTGCGGTTATTGCCGGAGCAATTATTCTGCACGAATCCATGTCGCCGAGAGAACTTATCGGATGTGCGGTTATTTTCGCGGCTGTAATTATAGCGCAGCTTCCGTCGAAGGAAGAGCGCAATGAAAAACGCTTAAAAGCGCAAGACAATTAGCTATTGAGGAGAGAAACGAATATGATAACAAGAGACGAAGCATATGAACTGCTGAAAAGATATAATAAGGAAGAGTTCCATCTTCACCACGGCAGAATGGTCGAAGGAACGATGCGTTACTTCGCAAAGAAATTAGGATATGGTGACGAAGAAGAATTCTGGGGAATTGTAGGACTTCTGCATGACATCGACTTTGAGATGTGGCCGGAAGAGCATTGCAAGAAAGCGCCCGAACTTCTGAGGGAAGCAGGCGTGGACGAAGATATGATTCATGCAATCGTCTCCCACGGATATGGCCTGTGCGTAGATGTAGAGCCGGAAAAAGAAATGGAAAAGGTGCTCTTCGCTTGCGACGAACTTACAGGTTTAATTGGTGCTGCGGCACTTATGCGTCCGTCAAAGAGCGTGCAGGACATGGAACTCAAGTCCTTAAAGAAAAAATTCAAAGACAAACATTTTGCGGCAGGCTGCGACAGGGAAGTCATCAAGAAAGGTGCGGAAATGCTCGGCTGGGAACTTGACGAACTTTTGAGCGAAACATTGGAAGCGATGAAAACCTGCGAAGAACCTGCAGAATAACGAGGATAACAAATGGAAGCACTAAAACAAAGAATATTAAAAGAAGGCGTGGCACTCGGCTCAGACAGAATTAATGTGGATGGCTTCATCAACCACAAAATAGACACGGAATTCATGGATAAAATCGGTGCAGAGTTCGGAAGAAAGTTTGCGGGAGTACAGGTGGACAAAATCCTCACCGTGGAAGCAAGCGGAATTGCAATTGCGGTTGCGGCGGCACGCTACTTCGGATTTGCTCCGGTTGTGTTTGCGAAAAAGGCGGCTCCGAACACGATGACCGATGACTGCTATACTGCAGAGGCTTTTTCTTTCACGAAACAGAAGAGTAACATGCTTAGAGTTTCAAAGAAGCACCTTGAGAAGGGCGAAAAAGTCCTTATCATTGATGACTTCCTTGCACACGGGGAAGCATCCCTGGCTCTTTGCAAGATCATCAAGGAAGCGGGTGCAGAGGTTGCCGGCGTCGGAATCGTTATCAGCAAGGATTTTCAGGGCGGCAAAGCCCTGCTTGAGGATCAGGGATACAGAGTCGAAACTTTAGCATCTGTTTCCCGGCTTGAGAACGGTGAAATTACATTCGCATAATCGAATGTAAAATATAAAAGCACAAATCAATGTTCGGAATAACACGAACATTGATTTTTTTATTGAATAAATAGTAAAGAAATATTCGTATTTTCTATTGTTTTCTAAAATTTGCAGACTTATAATTTAATTGCAAAAGGAAATTTTGTACAGAAAATGACGATATGATTTCAAAGAGGAGAAGAGAAAAATGAAAAAAGTTTTAAGTGTTTTACTCGTAATGGTAATGATTTTATCACTTGCAGCTTGCGGAAACAACGAAAGCAAGACTGACGGTGAGGTTTACAAAGTTGGTATGGTATGTATCGGTGACGAAAACGCTGCATACGACAGAAACTTCTACATGGCAGCTGACGCAGCGAAGGAACAGCTTGCTGCAAAGGGCATCAACATTGAATGGACTTATACATACAACCATCCGGAAGGTGACCCGGTTGCAACAGACAACAGAGAACTTGCAGAAATGGGATGCATCGCAGTGTTCAATAACTCCTACGGAATGGAACCGGCAATGCTTACGGTAGCTGCTGACTATCCGGATACAATTTTCGCAGGACTCACAAACGAAGCTTCTCAGAGAGATTCTTTAGAAAATACAGTTAACGCATTCCCAAGCGTGTATGAAGGACGTTACCTTGCAGGTGTTGCTGCAGGAATGAAACTTCAGGAAATGATCGACAATGGCGAAATCAAAGCGAAAGACGCAGTTATCGGTTATGTAGGTGCTTACACATTCGCAGAAGTTATCTCCGGATACACAGCATTCTATCTTGGCGCAAAGAGTGTTTGCCCGAGCGTTACAATGATGGTTGAATTTATCGGTTCCTGGGGAGATCCTACGATGGAAGCAGCAACGGCTCAGGACTTAATTGACAGAGGCGCAGTACTGATTTCCCAGCACTCAGATTCCACAACTCCGGCAACAACTGCTCAGTCCGCAGGAAAGTTCCACGTTGGATACAACCTCGATATGACAGACGTTGCACCGGAAGCATCCCTGATTTCCTCCAGAATTGACTGGACAAACTACTTCGTATATGTAATCGAAACAATTGTAAACGGCGGAACAGTTGACCAGGATTACAAAGAACACGGATTTGCTGAGGGAGATGTAGCACTTACAACATTAAACGAAAGCATCGCAGCTGCAGGAACAGCTGACAAGCTTGCAGAAGTTGAAGCAGCACTTGCTGACGGTTCTCTTCACGTATTTGATACAGATACATTCACGGTAGGCGGCAAGAAAGCAACGAAGGGTCTTGTTGACATGGATGGCGACTTCCAGGGCGAAGAAGACTATAATGCAATCTTTGACGGATACTATCACGAATCCCACTTCAAATCAGCTCCAAGCTTCGACCTCAGAATCGACGGCATCAAACTGATCAACGAAGAATACTAAAAACAAGTCATTTGGAATATAGCCGAAAGGGGACTTTTAGGTCCTCTTTTGGCGTTTAAAAGGTCATATAGAATTTGGTAATATATTAATAGGAAAAGACAATGGAAAAAAATCATGCAGTGGAATTTAAAGGAATAACCAAGCGTTTTGGCAGCAATGTGGCCAACAATGCGGTTGACCTTTATCTTGACAAGGGCGTGATCATGGCGCTACTTGGAGAAAACGGCTCAGGCAAGACAACTCTGATGAATATGCTGGCCGGAATTTATTTCCCGGATGAGGGACAAATATACATCGACGGAAAGCCGGTGACAATCACATCACCAAAAGACGCTTTCGACAACAAAATCGGAATGATCCATCAACATTTCAAACTTGTTGATGTATTCACCGCAGCGGAAAACATTGTACTGGGTCTTGAGGAAAAAGGAAAACTTGACCGTAAAGTTGTTTCCGCAAAGGTGAGAGAAATAAGCGAAAAATACGGGTTTGAAATTGATCCCGATAAAAAAATATATGAAATGTCCGTATCGGAAAAGCAGACAGTTGAAATTATAAAAGTTCTTTACAGGGGAGCGGACATGCTCATCCTTGACGAACCTACGGCTGTTCTGACACCGCAGGAGACAAGAAAACTCTTCTCAGTACTCAGAACGATGCGAGATGACGGAAAAGCAATCATCATCATCACACACAAACTAAATGAAGTAATGGAAATTTCAGATGTTGTTGCCGTTCTCAGAAAGGGCGAACACATCGCTACGGTAAGAACACCGGAGACAAACGAAACCGAACTTACCGAAATGATGGTAGGACATAAGGTTTCCCTTAATATCGACCGGCCGGAGCCGGTAAATCCGAAACCACGCCTTACGATCGCAGGTCTTACCTGCCGTGACAGCGAAGGTGTTACAAAACTGGATGATGTTGGATTCATCGCATACAGCGGTGAAATTTTGGGAATCGCGGGAATCGCGGGAAGCGGACAGAAGGAACTTCTGGAAGCAATCGCAGGACTCCGCCACGCGACACACGGTTCCATCATCTATTCACCGGAAGGCAAGGCACCGGAAGAACTCGTAGGCAAGAGCCCGATGGAAATCAAGGATGCCGGTGTTGCCTTGGCATTTGTTCCGGAAGACAGGCTGGGCATGGGGCTTGTAGGCGGAATGGGAATGACCGGAAACATGATGCTCCGTTCCTGGAATAAGGGAAAAGGCATTTTCATAGACCGTAAGGCTCCGGAAAAACTCGCAGAAAGTGTTCTCGAAAACCTTCAGGTTAAGACACCTGGAATCGATTATCCGGTAAGAAAGCTTTCCGGCGGAAATGTTCAGAAGGTACTGGTAGGACGCGAAATCGCGTCCGCACCGTCGGTTCTGATGAGTGCCTATGCGGTAAGAGGTCTTGATATCAATACATCATACACGATTTACAATTTGATGACCGAGCAAAAAATGAAAGGCGTTGCCGTAATCTTCGTCGGCGAAGACCTTGATGTCTTGCTCGAACTTTGCGATAAGATTCTCGTTCTTTGCGCAGGTAAAGTATCGGGTCTTGTGGACGCAAGAACAACCACGAAAGAAGAAGTCGGAATGCTGATGACGCGTCTTGGCGGAAAGGAGGAAAACTAAATGAACGAAAAAACTCCTTTCATCAGAATTGCGAAAAGAGAGGACCTGCCTAAATCCAGAATTTGGATGATAAGAACGATCGCATTTGCTGTCGCAATCCTCCTTGGTGCATTGATTTTCCTTATTGCCGGAACAAATCCGTTTACGGCATACGGAACCATTCTCGCAAGTTCACTCGGCAAAATCACAGGAATCAGACAGGTGATAAAAATTGCCGTTCCGCTTCTTGGAACCGCACTCGCGCTTGCTCCGTGTTTTGCAATGAGATTCTGGAACATCGGCGGCGAGGGTCAGATTACAATGGGAGCTGTTGCGGCAAGTTTCTTTGCACTCAACTTTGCAAAAACCATTCCTTCACCGATACTGCTCCTGCTCATGGGAATTTTCGCTATGGTATTCGGTGCAATGTGGGCGGCGATTCCTGCAGCTTTTAAGGCACGCTGGGGAACCAACGAAACTTTATTTACACTTATGATGAACTACATAGCAATCGGCATCGTAGGCTGGCTTCAGGGCGGACCTTGGGAAGGAAAGCCGGGTTCGCAGATTATTCCGCTGTTTGACTCCGCTGCGGTGCTTCCGCAGGTGCTCGGCGTACATTGCGGATGGATCATCGTATTGCTTTTGACCGCATTTATGTTTGTATATATGAACTACACCAAGCAGGGATACGAAATCGCTGTTTTGGGTGAATCCGAGAACACCGCACGCTATGCAGGAATGAATGTGACCAGAGTTACGCTCAGAACTGCATGCATTTCGGGAGCAATCTGCGGACTTGTGGGATTCATGGTATGTTCGGGAGCGAACATGACTCTGTACTCGGATGTTGCAGACGGAGTCGGATTTACGGCAATCGTTGTATGCTGGCTCGCACAGTTCAATCCTTTTGCGATGATAGCAATTTCACTGCTTCTTGCGGTGTTGGACAAGGGAGCAAGCGGACTGCAGACAAGCCTTAGGGTTCCTGCTTCGATTTCGGACATCATTACAGGCATCATACTTCTTTGCATGCTTGCCTGCGAATTCTTCATAAATTATAAATTGATTCTTCGCGAGCACAGCGGGAAGGAGGTGTGCTGATGGACTTTAATATTATCGGCTTGATAAGAGCTGCTGTTTTGAACGGCACCCCGCTTTTGTTCGGTACATCCGGAGAAATCCTGACGGAAAAATCCGGAAACCTCAACCTCGGAGTGGAAGGCCTCATGTTCATGGGTGGCGCGTTCGGCCTTTGCGGAGCGTTCCTGTACGGACATGCTGCAGGTGACAATGCAATCGGTGCTGTTGCTGTGATCATTGCGCTGCTTACATCGTTTGCGGCCGGAGTTATAGGATCCCTGATTTTCAGCTTCTTGACGATTACATTGAGAGCAAATCAAAATGTAACCGGTCTTGCGCTTACGATTTTCGGAACCGGCGTCGGACAGTTCGTAGGCGAACTGATGAGAATCAAAGTCGGTGGCAATGTTACCGTAAGCAATGCACTCAAGGATGCGTTTGCAAACTCGGTACTTCCGGAATTCCTGCAAAACATCCCGGTTATCGGACCAATCTTGTTCAGCTACAACTTCTTTGTATATCTTGGATTTGCGATTGCCGTCGCAATGGCGTATTTCATGAGCAAAACTAGATCAGGACTGAGCCTTTGTGCAGTAGGTGAATCGCCGGCAACGGCTGATGCTGCGGGAATTAACATTACAAAATACAGATACCTTGCCACTACAATCGGCGGCGGAATATCCGCAGTCGGCGGAATGGTATATACGATGACAATCGCGGGAAGCGTTTGGAACCACAACGGACTTTCCGGAGAGGGCTGGGTTGCGGTAGCACTCGTAATCTTCTGCCTCTGGAAACCTATGAACGCACTTTGGGGTTCCGTTCTCTTCGGAGGACTTCTGATCCTTTATCTCAGGCTTCCGATTCCGTTCCTGCCTACGCAGATTTACAAGGTTGTGCCGTATATCGTAACGGCAATCGTTCTTGTAATCGTATCTATGAGACAGAGACGAGAGGACCAGCCTCCGCAGAATCTTGGACTGAACTACTTCCGTGAAGAGCGGTAGTTTCAAATAAACAAACAAAAGAGAGAGGAAAAGCACAATGGACAAATTTTTCAAAATCACAGAGCACGGTTCAACAGTAAAAACTGAAATTATCGCCGGACTCACAACATTCTTCGCAATGGCTTACATTATCTTTGTTAATCCTAACCAGGTAACCGGTTTCACGGAAGGTTTGGGAAATATATGGAACGCAGTATATGTAGCATCCATATTGGTTGCAACAATCGGCACACTGCTCATGTCACTGTATGCGAAAATGCCTTTTGCACAGGCTTGCGGAATGGGACTGAACTCCTTCTTCTTCGTAAGCTTCGTTCTTCCGCAGGTGATTTCCGGCGGCGACTGCGTGCAAGGCTATCAGGCAGGTCTTGTTATCATCCTGCTTTCCGGTATCATATTCTTGTTCCTTTCCATTACAGGTGCAAGACAGTATATCGCAAAGGCAATGCCGGAATGCCTCAAAAAAGCAATTCCCGCAGGCATCGGTCTTTTCATTACGTTTATCGGATTCCAGAATGTAGGAATCATTCAGGCAAATCAGTACACTTTAACACAGTTCGTTGACATTCACGGTGCAATCAACGGAGAAGGCGGAATCATGTCCGTCCTTCCTGCACTTCTTGCCCTTCTTGGCTTCCTGATTATCGTCGTTCTCGGAAAGCTGAATGTAAAGGGAAACGTACTTCTTGGAATTATTGCAACGGCAATTCTTTACTACCTTGTAAGCGGTACGACTCCTTCCTTTGACATCACGCAGATCGGACAGTCGTTCAAAGACTTTACTGAGATTGGTGTTGTGGGAGTATTCAAAGCTTCTTCATGGGAACACGCATTCAGCCCGCAGTTCGTAGGCGGAGTTTTCAGTGCTATCATGTACATCATCACTTTCTGCCTTGTTGATATGTTCGACACGATTGGAACCTTATACGGAACCGCTTCCCAGGCTGACCTCATGGACGAAAACGGCGACCCAATCAACCTTGACCAGTGCATGGCATGCGACTCCATCGCAACCGTTACAGGTGCAGTTCTCGGAACATCCACTTGTACGACATTCGTTGAATCCGCATCCGGTGTTGCTGCAGGAGGAAGAACCGGCCTTACATCCCTTGTTGTTGCATGCTGCTTCTTCGTATGTCTTTTCCTGACACCGCTTGCAAGCATCGTTCCTGCATGTGCAACAGCACCTGCCCTCATTTATGTAGGTGTTCTCATGCTCGGAAACTTCAAGAATGTTGAAATGACAGATTTAAAGTCGGCAGCACCTGCATTCCTTACACTGATTATGATGCCTCTCACATACTCCATCGCAAACGGTATCGGTATCGGCTCCATCGCTTATACTTTAATTGCTGTTTTCACAGGTGAATTTAAGAAGAATGACATCATGGTTGCAATTATCGGATTGTTATTCTGCATGAAGTTCATCTTCATCACGATGTAGAAATTCTCTTTGAAAAAAATATATTACCAAACGAAGCGAGCGTCCCTTTCCGGGGCGCTTGTTTCTTGTTGAAATCTTTTTTTGGAAAGTGTATAATAAGGGGAGAACAGACATAGAAAGGAAGACGCATATGTTTTACGAAATGACGATAGCAGGACACAAAAGGCAGCTGCCTTTGTTCAAAGTAACCGATGACTTATATATCGGAGCATTCATTATGTTCAGCGATGTTGAAATTACAGTTGCATCTGCAGGTGAACTTCTCAAGAAAGCTCCGGAATTTGATATTCTGGTGACCGCAGAAGCAAAGAGCATTCCGCTGATTCACGAAATGGCAAGACAGGCGGGAGTCAACGATTATGTGGTTGCACGCAAAGGCCCGAAGATTTATATGGATAACATCATTACAACGGAAGTTGATTCTATCACAACCGATCACATTCAGACACTTTGCATCGGTCAGAAGGAAATTGACTTAATCAAGGGAAGAAGGGTTCTTATCGTGGACGATGTAATCAGCACGGGCGAATCCCTGAAGTCCATTGAGAATCTGGTTGAAAGAGCCGGAGGAAACATTATCGGCAAGATGGCGGTTCTCGCAGAAGGCGCGGCGGCTGACAGAGACGATATTATTTTCCTCGAAAAACTTCCTGTATTTAATGCGGACGGAACGGTTAAGGAATAAAAAATGTTTTTATATATCCCTTTTATATGCATCACGCTCGGTGCGGTGATAAACTGGAAAGGATTACCTGACAAGGCACTTAAGGTCTCCGACATTTTGATGAATGTCGCACTTTTTGCGCTCATGGCGGTGATAGGCCTTAATATCGGGCTGTCCGACACGGTTATGAAGAATTTGGGAAGCATTGGTGTTAAATGCCTCCTTATTTCGTTTGCCGCAATTTGGTGCAGTGTGGGTTTAACCGTACTTTGCGAGAAGACGGTTATGCCGCTTGAGAAAATCAGGCTGCAGCTCCTGGCGGAAAAGAATTCGGAGGATGTCCTTGAAGAGGCAGCCTCCGAGGAAAAAGGAGGGCTTCCTACCCTGCTTATTACCATGCCGGCATTTATAGCGGCGGGCATTTTGGCAGGGTATTACCTGGTGCCGAAGGGCGAGAATGCCTGGCTTGACACCGCACTTACGGTTTCGCTGATTTTCCTTTATACAGGGGCGGGCGTTATGCTCGCATCGAATAAGAGCGTGTTCGTGTACATAAAGAAGCTGGGGCTTAGGATTCTGTTCCTGCCGCTTTCGATTTTTATCGGCTGTATTCTCGGTGGATTTATAGGAGGAATGCTTCTCCATGTACCGCTGAAGTGGTCGGTTCTTTCGGCAAGCGGAATGGGATACTACAGCCTGACCGGGGCATTCCTGACCGAAGCCTACGGCATTGAGGCCGGCGTTTACGGCTTTATTGTGAATGTCTCACGGGATGTGTTCACAGTTGCACTTTTGCCGCTCCTCATGAAGATAAGCAAAGGCAGTGCAATCGCATCGGGAGCGGGCGGATGCATGGACACCATGCTGATTCCCGTAAGCAAGGCAGTCGGCCCGGAGCTTGGGCTTGTCGCCTTGATAAGCGGAACCATTACAACCCTTGCGGTACCGTTTATTCTCCCTATCGGGGTTTCATTGTTTGGATAAGGATGCACTAGATGCCCGAAACTTACGAAAATGTAAGGATCGGGCTGTTTTTGTAAGGAAAGAACTGTTTTGAGATGAGAGAAGATGTGTTACAATAAAGAAAAGGAGGGAGATGAGATGCTGAAAAAAGTCGTACGAAGAATCATACTGCTGATACTGATGCTTGCGGCTGTCACCGGAGGGGCGGTGGTAGTAAACGGATATGAAATATACAAAGACGCGGTCGGCAAGGTGCCGGTCAGCGATAAAATCGCACAGATACAGGAAAAGGAACACTACACGAAGTTTGATCAACTTCCTCAGCGGTACATAGATGCGGTTATTGCAGCGGAGGACCGCCGTTTTTTTAAACACCACGGGTTTGATATTCTGGCGACCGGAAGGGCCATGTGGCATAACATGGAGGCAGGAAGCCTTATCGAAGGGGGAAGTACGATCACGCAGCAGCTCGCCAAGAACATGTACTTTTCGCAGGAAAAGAAGTTTACGCGCAAGGTAGCCGAGGTGTTCGTATCAAACGATATCGAGAATCTCTGTGACAAGGAAACGATTTTTGAACTTTATATAAATTCCATCTACTTCGGCTCCGGGTACTATACCGTGTACGACGCAGCACATGGATATTACGGAAAAGATCCGGCAGACTTGAATGATTATGAATGTACGATGCTCGCAGGCGTTCCAAACGCTCCGTCGGTATATTCGCCCGATGTAAACCCAAAACTTGCCGAAGAGAGAAGGCAGCAGGTTCTGGAATGCATGGTGGAAAACGGATATATTGAAGAAGGGGAGCTTCAGTAAAAAAGCCGTCATGCAGCCCGGACTTTCGGCATAGAATATGTCAGGGAGGTCGGGAAATGGCTGAATACATTGTAAACGGGTATGCGTATCCGTCAATTTCAAAGGAGACTTTAGAATGGTGGCTGCCCAGACTTTCGTGGGTGGCTGCTTTCAGTTATGGGTTTACAGAGGACGGGAACTTGATTAATCTCGAGGATGCAAATCTGATAATACCCGCAACCGAGGCAGGGGTAAGACCAATGATGGTTTTGACGCCTTTGGATGCGGATGGAAATTTTAACGACAACATAGCAATTCGCGTCTTTGAAAATCCGGACGCACAGCAAAACCTCATAGATAATATTGAAGCAAATATCAAAAACAAAAATATGGGCGGTGTTGATTTTGATTTTGAATATCTCGCGGCCGATTATGCGGATGACTATGTGGAACTTGTAGGCCGCACAAGAGGAAGACTTCGCCCTCAGGGTTATTTGACAACGGTCGCACTTGCACCGAAGGTCAGCACGGATCAGCCCGGGTTATTGTATCAGGGACACGATTATGCGGGCATGGGGCAGGCCGCCGACTACTGCCTGCTCATGACATACGAATGGGGTTATACCTACGGACCCCCGCTTCCTGTATCGCCGATTAACAGCGTACGCAGAGTGCTTGATTACGGGGTTACGCAAATTCCACCGGAAAAAATCCTCATGGGAATGAGTAATTACGGGTACGACTGGAGGCTTCCGTTCGTGCAAGGCGAGTCTAAGGCGGAAAAACTCACAAACTATCAGGCACTCGCCCGGGCGGAATATTACGGTGTGGATGTTCAATACGATGAAGAGGCGCAGGCACCGTTTTTTACCTATACGTCCCCGGACGGAAGCGAACACATCGTATGGTTCGAAGATGAAAGAAGCTGGCGGGCAAGACTTGCTTTGGTTGAGGAATACGGCCTTGCCGGTATAAGCATTTGGAACATTATGCATATCTTTTACGGTGGGATTTGACTTTACAAAGCCGCTAAATGAGGGTAGAATAGTAAAAAATGAGATTACAGAGGATAATTATGGACAACAAACCGGAGAATAAATTTAAAGAGAACATTATTTTAGTTGTATTGGGAGTGACCCTGCTTGTTGCGCTATTGAACATAAAGACGGTAGCAAGTGCGGCAGGGACGCTGATAGGGTTGGTTATGCCGCTGATTGCAGGGGGAATAATAGCATTTATATTGAATGTGCCGATGAATTTTTTCGAGCGCAAGATCGACTGGCTGGATGACAAATATTACTGCAAGCCGCTGAGACGCGCCAAAACCGCGGTAAGCCTGATTGTGACGCTCATCCTTTTCGTCCTTTGTGCCACTTTTATCGGAAACGTTATTTTCCCGAATCTGGTTGACTCGGGAAAAAAGATTGCCGAAATCGTCAAGGACAATTATCAGTCCTGGATTGCGATTGCGGAGGGTTACGGATTCGACATGAGCTATATCAGTAGCTGGATGGATAAGCTGGACTGGGACAGCATGCTTACAAGCCTTAAAGAACACAGCGGGGAAATCCTTTCTACTGCAGGACAGGCGGCAAACAGCGTATTTGGCATGGTTGCAAACATCCTGTTTGGATTGATTTTTGCGATTTACATTCTGCTCAACAAGAAAAAACTAGGCAAGCAGGCAAAACAGCTCGCCTATGCTTATTTGAAGAAGCCTTGGGCAGATGAAGCATGCGATATCGCGAGCCTTTCCTATAAGACATTCTCGAACTTCTTGTCGGGGCAATGCCTTGAAGCGGTTATTTTGGGCATGATGTTCTTTGTAACGCTTTTCGTTGGAGGGTTCCCTTACGCCGGCACGATTTCAGTCGTTATCGGATGCATGTCGCTGATTCCGTTTGTGGGAGCGTTTATCGGGCTTGTTTTCGGGGCTCTTCTGCTTGCGGTTGTGAACATCAAGCAGGCGTTTTGGTTCATTGTCATCTTCTTCATTATACAGCAGATTGAAGGACACATCGTATATCCGAAAGTAGTGGGAAGCTCTGTGGGACTTCCGGCACTGTGGACACTGCTTGCGGTTGTTGTGGGCGGTAAGGTGTCCGGCGTGTTCGGAATCATCCTGTTCATACCGCTGTTTTCTGTTATATATGCACTCGTCAGACGGAGCGTGTACAGCAGACTCAGAAGGAAGGGAATCACCATATCGGAGTGATACCGGATGGCTTTGTGAAACTCCTTGGTGCATTTTCTGCTATTTTGCCGGCATTTTGCGAATCTTTTCGTTGCAATTGTGCAGAAGATGTTGTATAATATTGAATGTTCGATAGGCGGAAATGCTTGACGCTTTCTGAACATCCGATTCGCGGTCGTGGCGGAATTGGCAGACGCGCAAGACTAAGGATCTTGTGTCCCACAGACATGCAGGTTCGACCCCTGTCGACCGCACCATTCATAAGAGAGCATTCCTTCAGGGGGTGCTTTTGTTGTTTTAAGGGGGATCTCATATGAAAACAGGTTATTTGATTATTGGAGCGGGGCCTGCGGGAATTTTCACCGCTTTGGAGCTGATTAAGAACGGACGCCGTGGAGAAGAAATCACAATCGTGGAAAAAGGTGCGGCGATAGAAAAGCGCTCATGCCCTAAGACGCATACGGGTAATTGCGTGGGATGCAAGAACTGCAGCATCACCACAGGCTTTTCAGGCGCGGGGGCTTTTTCCGACGGAAAACTCTCACTTTCACCGGATGTTGGTGGAGACCTTCCTGAGCTGATTGGCTATGATTTTGCGAAGGAACTGATTGACTATGCAGACAGCATCTATCTTGAATTCGGAGCCGATACCAGAATCGAAGGAATTGAATTCCCGGAAGAGATTAAGAAAATCAGAAAGCGCGCCATCAAAGCCGGGCTGAAGCTTGTGGACTGTCCAATCAGACATTTGGGAACAGAAAAAGCGCAGGAAATTTATTATAAAATTGAGCAGTATCTTCTCGGTGAGGGTGTTAAGATGCACTTTAACAGCGAATGTCGGGATTTGCTGATTGAAGACGGTGTCTGCACAGGTGCGATTGTCGAAATCAAAGGAAAAGAAGAAAGAATTGAAGCAGGCAGGACCATCGTCTGCACCGGACGCAGAGGTGCACTTTGGCTTGAGACGCTTTGCGAAAAATACAACATTCTGCATAAACCGGGAACCGTTGACATCGGCGTGCGTGTAGAAGTCAGAAACGAAATCATGGAGGAAGTAAACAAGTACCTCTATGAATCAAAGCTCATCGGCTATCCGCAGCCGTTCCGCAATAAGGTAAGAACCTTCTGCCAGAATCCTGGAGGCTTCGTAAGTCAGGAAAACTACGACGAAAACCTTGCGGTAGTCAACGGACATTCCTATAAAGAATTGAAGTCGGAGAACACGAACCTTGCAATTCTCTGTTCGCACAACTTCACGCATCCGTTCAATCAGCCGATTGAGTATGCGAAGAAAATTGGAGAGATTACGAATATGCTAGGCGCAGGCAAAATCATGGTTCAGCGCTATGGAGATATTTTGAGTGGAAAGCGTACATGGCAGCAGGAACTGGAACATTCAAATGTGAGACCGACGCTGAAGGACGCGGTCGCGGGTGACATCACATCCGCAATGCCGTACCGCGCGATGATTTCGATTATCAATTTCATCAAGAGCATGGACATCGTGGTGCCGGGATTTGCCAGTGACGAAACGCTTCTGTACTCACCAGAGCTGAAGTTCTACAGCAATAAAATTGACATGGACGCAAACCTTGATACCAGCGTAAAAAACCTCCACTGCCTTGGAGATTCCACAGGCTGGACCCGTGGTCTGATGATGGCATCCGTCATGGGCGTTTTGATGGGAAGAAAGCTGAGCAAGGCTGAAGGAAATCTATAAAGAATTGATTTGAAGAATCGCTGAAATGCGGTTCTTTTTTTGTACCGTTATGCACGGTGTATAACAAAGACTCCGCCCGAAATGTTAAAATTAGCACATACTGACATAATATCTCAATTCTATTGAGCGTCAATATTGTCAGATAGACCGGAAAGGAGAAAGAAGAATGAAGAAAAAAATTTTTGCGCTTGCACTCTGCATGGTGCTTGCCATGATGCCAAGCATGGGGTTTGCAGCAACGCCGGTTTCACCGGAACAGCTTGGGCAGAGTGACTGGAATCAGAAAGGCTGACGGTAATCCGCTAGGCAGGACCTAGCGGATTATCCTTGTTTTTTTGCTACGGGCTTCCGAAACATCTGAGCAAATGTAAAAACATGTATTGACAATATCT
>FR881971.1:0-2667 GCA_000435615.1 Firmicutes bacterium CAG:238
CGGACAAAATAAAAGACATATAAACACGAGCAATTTACGGCGTTTATATACTGTTGCAAAAAAATCCACCGCTTTTGCAGGTGGATTTTTTGTATAAGCAAAATGACACGAACTTCATTTCAAAAGACATACGCATTCTTCGCCGTCATCGATTTCCGGAACTTTCACAGCAATCAGTTCGGATTTGGAGGTCGGTACGTTTTTTCCGACGTAATCGGCACGAATCGGAAGTTCGCGATGTCCGCGGTCAATGAGTACGGCAAGCTGTATGCTTGCGGCTCTTCCGCATGCAGATGTCGCATCCAAGGCAGCCCTTGCCGTGCGGCCCGTATAAAGAACATCATCGACAAGAACCACATCCATACCATTAATACCAAACGGAACATCGCTTCCGGAAACCACCGGATCGGACTGAATTTCGCTCAGGTCGTCACGATAGAGGGTGATATCAAGCTCGCCTACGGGAACGGATACCCCCTCGATTGCTTTTATGTTTTCCGCAAGGGCATGTGCAAGAGGAACGCCTCTGCGCCTTATTCCTAGCAAGACGATTTGTTCCGCACCGTGATTATGCTCGATAATCTGATGTGCAATTCTTTTGAGAGCACGCTGCATATCCGCAGCGTTCATTAATTCTGATTTTGTATTCATTAGTATTTTCCAAGGGAGGCTGCAAGTGTTTCATCCGGTTCTTCCACGAAGTGGTAATCTTTACCCGGAAGAACGGCGTTAAGTACGATACCAACGATGGATGCAACAGCAAGGCCTGTCATATTAATTGTGATATCTCCGATTACAATTGGGATTCCGGCAGCTTCGGAGAAGTTGATTCCTACCGCAAGACCAAGGATGATAGCAGCAACGATTACGTTTCTGGATTCCTGGAAATTTGTCTTATTTTCTACAACATTTCTCACACCGATTGCGGAGATCATTCCGTAAAGGATGATGGAAACGCCGCCGATGGTTGCAGCCGGCATTACTTCGATGATTGCCGCAAACTTCGGACAGAAGGAAAGCAGGATTGCGTAGATTGCAGCAAGCTTTATTACGAACGGGTCGTAAACTTTTGTGAGTGCAAGCACGCCTGTGTTTTCGCCGTAAGTTGTGTTTGCAGGTGCTCCGAAAAGTGCTGCGATGGTAGTTCCGATACCGTCTCCGATTAAGGTTCTGTGAAGTCCCGGATCTTTAATGAAGTTCTTGCCTACGGTTCCGCCGATTGCAGAAATGTCACCGACATGTTCCATCATGGTTGCAAACGCAATCGGAACGATTGTGATGATGGATGTGATTACCATGCCCCAGTTTGTATCACCGTTTGTGAATACGGAGAAACCTGTATTGCTCCAGATAACCGGAACTCCGAGCCAAGCTGCGTCTTTCACAAGTGTGAAGTCTACATTTCCCGTAACGGCTGCGACCAGATAAGATGCGATAACACCGAGAAGAATCGGGATAATCTTAATCATGCCTTTGCCCCAGATGTTGCATGCAATTACAACTACGATAGCAACAAGAGCAATCCACCAGTTTGTGCTGCAGTTATTAATTGCGGAAGGTGCAAGGTTTAAACCGATTGCAATGATGATCGGACCTGTAACTACCGGTGGGAAGTATTTCATAACATTGGACGAACCGCATGCTTTGCAGATTGCGGAAAGTACCAGGTAAAGAAGACCTGCACATGCAACACCGATACATGCGTATGTAAGTGCAACACTTTCGGTCATTCCTTCTGCAACGCCGGCTTCCTTAACAGCGGCATAACCACCGAGGAAAGCGAACGAGGAACCGAGGAATACCGGAACTTTATTCTTTGTAACAAAGTGCATGAACAGAGTCGCAAGACCTGCGAACAGAAGCGTTGCGGAAATGCTGAGTCCGGTGATAATCGGAACAAGTACTGTTGCTCCGAACATTGCGAACATGTGCTGAAGACCGAGAATCATGGTCTTTCCCGCGCCGAGCTGGCGCGCGTCGTAAATTGGCTGATGATTATTCATTTTGTCCTCCTTAAATATAAAAAATGGATTTCAGAAGGAACATCTTAGATTTATAAAATCCGCCTTGCAGAAAAAGCATGAAAAAAAGGCTTACCAACATGGCAAGACCTCGCGAAACAAATCCCTGTGCAAACAAAATACAAGGGATGCTTATGTCAATCTTGCCGGTCTCTCTGTACCGATTTAAAGATGTTCTTTTCTCTCCGTATACTATATAGGATGCAACGGCATTTGTCAACCTAAAAAAAGAACAAAAAAATTTTTTTATACGAAATACATCCAAAAAAATTCCAACTAGAGCAATAGATAGAATATGGCTTATTTGCAGCAAAAAATATATACTGGTTCGGTACACATAAATGAAAGAAAAGGTGGAAGAGAACATGCTGGATATGGTTTTATATATAGGAATCATTACGGTTGGATATATAGTCGGCACCAAACTCGGAAGCTATGAGCAAAAGCTCAAGTGGAGAGGGAATGTGCAGACGCTGGCAATTATGGCACTTGTCGTGCTGATGGGGGCAAGGATGGGATGCAACGAGCAGGTAATCAACAACATCGGAACGATTGGTGTTACGGCACTTGTGATGACACTTGCAATTCTGTTTTTTTCAATCGGTGCAATTTTCATTGCGAGGAAGGCCATGGGGTTTGGCAGGAA
>FR881971.1:2690-30427 GCA_000435615.1 Firmicutes bacterium CAG:238
ATGCCTCTCTGGGCAATAAGAGGACCGACTTGCAGGTTGAGGATGAAATGGAAAAAATCGAGCGTGATAAGGAGGAAAAAGCAAGTTCCCTCAATAAAATGACGATAATTATTTTTTCTTCCGTAATTGCAGGAATGGCGTTGGGGTATCTTGCAGCACGCCCGTTTTTCGGAGATGATATTGCACGCTTTGATCATGCGGCAAGCCTCGGAATTAAAACGGGTCTGTGCTTCTTAATGGCATTCGTAGGATTGGAACTTGGATTGGAGGGAAATTTGTTTCAAATCATGCGCCGAACCGGCCTTCGAGTTTTGGTTTTTCCGATTGTTACGATCGTTGGAACCATGATAGGCTCTGCGGCATCCGGCCCTTTGATGGGATTTTCTCTCCGTGAATCCATGGCTGTGGGTGCCGGCTTCGGATGGTATTCGCTCGCTCCGGGGATTATCATGGATGCGGGATTGATTGAAGCGTCCGCAGTGTCTTTTTTGCACAATGTACTGCGAGAGGTAATCGGAATTTTGTTACTGCCGATGGTTGCGGAGAAAATCGGGTTTATTGAGGCGGCATGTATGCCGGGGGCACCTGCGATGGATGTATGCCTGCCTGTAATAAACAAAGAAACCAAAGGCAGGGCGGTGCCTTACGGATTTATAACCGGTGTGATTATGAGCTTTCTCGTTCCCGTTTCGGTTCCGCTGGCTCTCAATCTTTTTTAGACGGCTTGAAAACTCGGAGATGTCCGAGTTTTTTTGTGGCAAAATAAAAATAATACTAAAAAAAAATAAAAAAAACAACAATTATCGGTTTTTGAATATGATATAATTTGGTTATAAGTGAGAATACACGCAAATAGCTCAAAAAATTGCTAAAAAAATTACCAATTTGAATTCAAAAAGTTATATGAAAAAGAAAGCTGTGAGATGTAGTCTGTTATCAGATAATGTCTTACAATGTTTTTAAGAGAGGAGAGAAGAAGATATGAATAAAGATTTAGTTCTGCTTGATGGCGCTGTAGGCACCAGCCTTTGGGAAAAGACCGACGATAAGGTTCCTGTATGGAGATACAATATTGAAAAACCGGACATCGTTTCGCAGCTCATAAATGAGTACTACGAGGCCGGCTCTAAGATTATTCTTGCAAACACATTCAGTGCAAACGGACCGAGCGTTGCAGATTCAGGATACACGGTAGAACAAATCGTATCTTCGGCCATGGAGATAGCACACGGAGCCCTTGACGGCAAAGATGCCAAGATCGCTTTGTCCGTGGGACCTCTTACCGGGCTTTTGAAGCCTTTCGGAAACATTTCCGAAGAAGAAGCGGTCGAAATATTTACGGAGCAGATTGAGGCAGGAGTCAAAGGAAAGCCTAATGTGATTTTCCTGCAGACATTTATGGATCTTAAGATGATGCAGATTGCGGCAAGAATAGCAAGAAAGCATGACATTCCGCTTTTTTGCTCTTTCAGCTTTGTAAAGAGCGCAAAGGACAAAGGATCCAGAACCATGATGGGCAATTCCATCGATGACATTCTGAAAGGCCTTGCGGAGTTTAAACCGGATGCGGTAGGTCTTAACTGCTCACTCGGACCGGAAATGGCACTGCCGATTATCGAAGAATATTCGCAGAAAACGGATATTCCTCTGATCTTCAAACCGAACGCAGGCAAGCCGACACTCGAAGGCGGAAGCCAGTTTGATTATGATACTTTCGCAGAAGATATTGCGAAAGCGGCATGTGTTCCGGGGGTTAAATACATCGGAGGCTGCTGCGGTTCAAACGCAAAATATATAGAGGCACTCAGAAAAAAGTGCAGCTTATAAACCAAACGACATTAAAGAAGCAGACCATGTACCTGTATATCCGTTGATCAATAGTGTATCCATGCAGACAACGGGTGCTACATACGAAGAATGGTCGAAGGACCCGAAGCTTCGTGCAGAATCCATCATCAAGGCTACAGATGAAATCGGCGTGGACTGTATCTGTACATTCCATGATGAGAGGACAGGAGCAGATGTTCTATGATATGATTAAATGCCCTGACAAGATGAACCAGGCTCTTCACAATATCACAGAAACATTGAAAGAATTCTCCATCGCTTTAATCGAAGCAGGATGCTGTGCAATCATGTTCGATACTTTATATTCGTCCAAGACAATCTTAAGCCCGAAGATGTGGGATAAGGTTGAAGGTCCGCTGGTTGAAGACCTCGCAAAGACAGTAAGAGAACACGGTGCAGAAGTTATGGTTCATAACTGCGGCGACGGAATCTATCTTAAGGAACAGATTGCAAGAATGCACCCAATCGCGTTCTCGCTTGACCACCTTCCGCCTGATTGCAAGACATTAGAAGAAATGAAAGCAACGTATGGCGATCAGACAACCTTCATTGGTTTAATCGAACCGGGCTGGCTGCTTGCTGCTACAGAAGATCAGGTTAAGGAAGAATGTCATAAGCAGATTGATGCACTCGCAAAAGACGGTGGCTTCATTCTCGCAACGGGCTGTGAATATCCTTCCGCACTGAACTTCGATCTGGCAAAACTCATCGTAAACGAAGCAAAAACTTACGGAAAATACGGAGATAAATAAAAATGATAGGGATAGGCATTGATACCGGCGGAACCTGTACCGACGCGGTTGTATACGACACGCAGAATCACAAGGTGCTCTCGTCGGCCAAGACGCTTACAACCAAAGAGGATTTAAAAATCGGGATTCTCAAGGCTCTTCGGAGTCTTGATCCCGATGCGGTAAAGAAGGCTTCCTATATCTCGCTGTCAACGACACTCGCAACAAATGCCTGCGTTGAAAATAAGGGCGGACGCGCGAAGCTTATTATGATCGGAGTTAATCCGAAGGTGGTTGACCGAATGCAGGGAACATACGGACTTCCGAGTTCGGACGAAATCTATTTTCTTCCGGGAAATCCGGAGGAAAAGGATCCTGCCCTCAAAAAACCGCCTTGGAAAAAATTCATCAGAGATTTGGAGCAGTTCAAGGATTACGACGGAGTTGCGATTGTTCAAATGAATCCAAAGTACAATGCGGGCGGATATGAACTTACTGCGGAAAAAATCTTAAAGAAACACTTGGGTGTAAAATGCGTCAGAGGATATGACTTATATCAGGAAATCAATGTCCAAAAAAGAGGAGCTACAGCCTTGCTTAATGCAAGGCTTTTGCCCGTTATGGACAAATTTTTCGATGCAACGGAAAAATCGCTTGAAGAAATGGGGATAAATCTTCCTCTTGTCATCGTAAAAAGCGATGGGAGCGTCATGTCAAAGGAATACGCAAAGGCAAGACCGGTTGAAACGCTTCTGTGCGGTCCGGCTGCAAGCGTAATCGGTGCGATGGAACTCGCAAAGGCAAATGATGCAATGATCATCGACATGGGCGGAACCACGAGTGATATTGCACTGATGCGGGATGGAAAGACAGTATCCGCACTTTCCGGAATCCGAATCGGAAGCTGGAGCACGATGGTGAAGGGGATTGCGATTGACACCTTTGCACTCGGCGGCGACAGCGGAGTGAAATATCAAAACGGTGTCATGTACCTTGACGAGAGAAGGATGATTCCTCTCTGCATGCTTGCGTCCAATTATCCGGAAGTTGTTCCTCAGCTTGAAGCACTTATCACACGCAGGCAGTGTTACAGCTATCCGGCGCATGAGTTTTTTGTACTTATGAACAAGCCTAAGGATATGAGCTCGCTTTTCTCCAAGGAAAAGGCACTTATAGAGGCTTTGGAAGAGGGACCGCTTTCGTTTGAAGCGGCGGCAGCTGCAGCAGGTGCCAGCCCGTTCGTATTCCGGATGCAGCGGCTCGAAAACGAGGGCATTATCATGCGAAGCGGTGTAACACCGACGGACATCATGCATCTATACGGCGACTATACCGAATATGATGCGAGGGCTTCCAAATTGGGCGTTGCGTATCTTCAGATGGCAACCGACCTGAAGGAAGATGAAATATGTGACAGGGTATACAATATGGTCAGAAGCAGGCTTTACGGAAACCTTGTTCGTATTCTGATGAAGCATGAATCCGGCAGAGAGCTGACTGACGAGGAAGAAACAAATCTTTTAAAGCTTACGGAAATGATTTACAAAACCCGTAACTCAGCCAATCGATTTATCAATGCCGGGATGCACACAGATTCAACGCTTATAGGTGTAGGCGGACCGACGGGAATATTTTTGGATGAAGTGGCAAAACTTTTAGGTTCGAATGCTCTTGTACCGGAATGGGGCAAAGTTGCAAATGCAATCGGTACTGCTGCCGGAAACATAACATGCAGCTATTCGGTTCGAATCGAGCCGAATATGAACCGGCAGCTCGGTTATGATTACTGCCTGATGGGTCCGAACGGATTCAAGGGATTCAACGAATACAACGAAGCACTGGAAGCTGCGAAAACCCTTGCGGAAACAGCGGTAAAGGAAAAAGCAGAATCTCAGGGAGCAAGAGGGGAAATAAAGGTTAAAACGAAAGTTGACGAAGATTTTTACCAGGTTCATGAAGGATCGAATGCCGTCTTTGTCTTGACTGTCGTGACTGCCGAAGCGGTTTCTTCGCTTGTTTAGATGTAAATACAACCTAAGAATTATGACATATTAATTACCAATTTACCTAAAAATATTCTTATAATTCTTAAAATAGAACAAGATATAATTAAGTAAACAATGATAGAGTAAAATTCGCGCGATATTTACTTAATTTTTTTATTCTAATCGGAGGTATTATTATGTCAGAGAAAAAGCCAAAGGCGGTTCGACTCCCAAACAAACTTGAGGCATTGCTGCCCATCATCGTATTACTCACGCTTATGATTTTAAACTATGCTTTGGGCTGGGGTCAGGACCCTCACGTTCCAGTTCTGCTTGCAGCTGTAACAGCAATGTTTGTCGGCAAAGCATGTGGGCAGAAGCTCAAAGATATGCTTGCGGCCGGATTTGATTCCATCAGCCAGTCACTGGAAGCACTGTTCATCTTAATTTTTGTTGGATGTCTTGTAGGCTCGTTTGAATGGGCAGGAACCATTCCTTCCTTAGTATATTACGGACTTAAGATTTTGACACCTGCGATTTTCCTTCCGGCAGTAACGATTCTTTGTGCTGCGGTGGGGCTTTCGCTGGGTTCTGCATATACCGTAAGTGCAAC
Organism: Firmicutes bacterium CAG:238; assembly: GCA_000435615.1. Lineage (GTDB taxonomy): Bacteria > Bacillota > Clostridia > Peptostreptococcales > Anaerovoracaceae > CAG-238. The sequence continues at coordinate 7,868 of FR881971.1, forward strand.
ACTCGGCATTGCGTTTATGACGATCGGAACAACTATGGGTGTGACACCGGGTCTTGTGGCAGGGGCCATCCTTTCCGGTGGATGCTGCGGAGATAAATTTTCGCCGTTGTCCGACTCAACAAACCTTGCGGCAGCTTCTGCACAGACGGGATTGTTTGACCATGTAAAGGCGATGGTTACAACCACATTCCCGAGTTTGCTTATCGCATTAGTTGCTTTTACGGTTCTTTCCGTGGGCGGAGAGGGTGAATATGACCCGACCATTGCGGAAGAACTCTGCGACGCAATTGAAGCGACATATCCGCACATGAGTCCGCTGCTTCTTCTGCCTATTTTAATGATTATCGTGTTTGCGGCAATTCAGATGTCGCCGATTCCGGCAGTTCTTCTGCTGTCAGCAATCGGATGCTTGTTCGCTGTGGTATTTCAGGGTGCAAGCTTCAGCGACTGCATCACAATGGTTCACTACGGATTCTCTGCGGAAACCGGAAACGAACTTTGCGACACACTCGTAAACCGCGGTGGTATGGACAGCATGATGTGGACAATCAATGTTGCGATTATTGCAATCGCATTCGGCGGTGTTTACTTCCAAATCGGTGCCGTTGAGTCCATTCTCGGCTCTTTGATGAAGAAGGTTAAGACCCCGTTCCAAATGATAGCGGTAACCATTCTTACATCCATGTTCTGCATCACGACGATGTGCGACCAGTACCTTGGTCTGATTATTCCGGCAAGCATGTACAAAGAAAAGTACGACGAGCTGGGACTTGGAAGAAACCTTCTTTCCAGAAGCATGGAAGACGGCGGAACGCTTTACTCGCCGCTCGTGCCTTGGACAAGCTGCGGTGCGTATCACTCAAGAATGCTCGGTGTAGATACACTTTCCTACTTACCGTTCTGCTTCATGAATTTGATCAACCCTATCGTTGCAATTGTAACGGCGGCCTGGAACGGAAACATCCTCTACGCGGACGGTTCGCATACGACCTTCTTCGGAAAGCTTAAGAAAGGCAAGGCTGCGGGAGCGCCTGACGAGGCACACGAGATTGCCCTTGAAAATCTGGAAAGACTCAGAGCGGAAGGGGTTTACAAATCACTGTAATTTCGTGTAAAATAGACTGAGATATATAAGGGGCACTGCATGTGAAATGTGCCCCTGTCTTTTCAATCCGGTGATGTTCGCTCAAAACACGAAAGGCTTAGGTAAGAAAATGAAAAAATTCATTTATGACGAAAGTATGCAATTTAGAATCATGACTGAGAAACAAGTCAAGGAAGTGCATGAAAATGCTTTGTATGTCCTTGAGAACTTAGGCATGATTTTTGCGTATGAGGAAGCATTGCGTTTGCTTGAAAAAGCGGGCTGCGAAGTTGATTATGAATCGCAGAAAGTGAAATTCCCGAGGTCGATTGTCGAAAAGTGCATAGAGTCTGCACCCGCAACATTTGACCTTTATGACAGAGAGGGGAATTTCTACTGTACGTTCGGCGACGGAAAGACGCGCTTCAACCCGGGAAGCAGTGCCGGCAATATACTCGAAGCGGATGGGCAGACCGTAAGGCTGTCACGGGTGAAAGACCTCAAACTGCTTACGAAGGTTGCACAGAGTCTGCCGCATATTGATTTCGTTTCATCTTCCATCGTGTGCGAGGAGGCCCCGGGCGAATTGGGAAGCCAGTACCTTTATTATACGGAAATGCAAAACTCGGTAAAGCCGATTATCGGAGGGGCAACGGATGCAGAGGGCGTACCACGGACTTTTAAACTTTTTGAGGCGGTTCTGGGAAGTGAAGAGAATGTAAGGACCAAGCCGTACGCGATTTTTGATATCTGTGTGACATCGCCGCTGAAGTGGTCACACATAGGGGCAAGAAACATTATAGACTGTGCGAACATGAATATTCCGATTGAACTCATTTCCGCACAGATTGCGGGTGCGACAGGTCCGGTAACTCTTGCGGGATGCATTTTGCAGCATACTGTGGAACTTCTCGGCGGACTGGTACTCGCGCAGGTTGTGAAACCGGGTCACCCTGTGGTATACGGCGGAGCACCTTGCATTTTTAACATGAAGACCATGTACACGCCTATGGAAGCGATGGAATGCAGCATGGTTACCGCAGGATATGCCCAGATGGGAAGATTCTATGGGCTTCCGGTACATACTTATGCGGCTATGTCCGATTCTAAAATTGTCGATTATCAAGCAGGAAGCGAAACGGCACGAAGCGGGCTTCTGGCAATGCTTGAGGGAGTTTCAAATGTATCCGGTGCGGGCGGCTTGAACGTAATCGCAGAAATGAGCATCGAAAAAATGGTAATCGACAACGATTTTATCGGGACGCTGAAGCATCTTGAAAACGGAATAAACTTCGACGAAACATCACTCGCTGCGCAGCTGCTGATTGAGACAGGCTCCGGCGGCAATTTCATGAATAAGAAGCACACACTTAAGAATTACAAAAAAGAACAAAACTACAGTAATATTACCATGAACTATCAGGAGAGAGCTTCGTGGATAAAGGAAGGCAGAGCGGACATTATGGACAAGGCGAGAGCCTATGTTGCTGAAATTGATAAAAAGACAATCTGCCCGCTTTCCGATGAACGAAGAAAAGCTCTTGATGAGGCATTTACAGAAGTATGTAAGGATGCGGGACTTACAGAGGAAACGGCAAAGGAACTTATCAGAATGTATGATGAAGCATAAGGACTGCATAGCAATGGGCTGCCTGCATTAATGGAAAATAACCGTTAATGCAGACAGCCCATTTCCTTTATACAAATACGATCTGTACATTTCTGCAGTTTGTAAGATATACGATGGAAGCGTAGTTGATTCCGAAGGAAAGAACATCGCCAACCTTGATATCTCTTTCTGCGTCCTCGATGTCGAGAATCGTGTGGTCACTGGAAGCACCGATGACTTCAACGCCCTTGTCCTTCGGGAAGATTTCGTCAATACTGCCGTAATCAACTTTACCGATGCCGAGCAGGGCACGTTTTCGCATTCCGCGGTCAACGTAGACCGGTTTATGTCCGAAAGCGTCGATGGTAATGGAGCCAACCGGATGAGACGGTTTTGTCTTCACTTCGATTACTTCCGCTTTCAAAGTGTATACATCCTGATGCATGTCGCTCATATCATAGCCGAAAAATACATCGAGGTCTCTTGCAAGGAGGATACCTTCGCCAACTCTCAAAAGATTCACTCTTTCCGGCATATCATTGTCGAAAATACGAGGCAGACTTGTTGTTGCGCCGCCCGAAATATATTCCAGTTCTCTTCCGATTTTGGCTTCAATTCTTTCGGCAATGTCAACGAGTTCCTGAAGTTTATCTGCAGTGGCCTCAATGGAACCGTAGCAGCCGAGATTTGTGCCTACGCCTCCGAGAATGAGGTTTGGCATATTGTTTTCCACTTCAACCGCAACATCAACCATTTCATCCTTGTCCCAGAAACCTTCGCGAAGGTCACCGAGATCCGCCATGATGATAACTTTGTGCTGCTTACCCTGCCTGCCGGCTTCTTCGTTCAGAGCTTTCAGGACTTCGATTTCACTGTTAAGGCTGACATCGGCAATTCTTACAACCTCAGGAATTTCGCTCAGCATCGGAACCCTCAAAAGAAGGCAAGGAAGCTTGATTCCGAATTCCTTGGCATCTTCAAGCTGTTCGAGTCTGGAAGAAGCGATTAAAGAAGCACCGCCGTCTTCAAAACATTTTGAACACTGAGGGATGCCGGTGGTTCCTTTCATAACTCCGGCAATTTTAATACCTTTTTCGCTGCACTTTTTTACAACAGTGGCTACGTTTTCGGTAAGGTATTTAAGATTGATTTCAACTCTTGGATATAATTGTTTTACCATATTCTCCTCCGTTTCCGCGATAGATTGCATACAAATATATTACCATTATAACATACTTTGACCTTGGACAATGATAAATGGTTTATTGTTTTTGGAATTATTTTTGTTTATAAGATCTCTTCCGCATCGTGGCTGTGACTGGAACGATATTGTTTCGGAGTCACACCCTTTGCTTTTCGAAACACCTTGGTGAAATAGCTTTGGTCGTCGAAGCCTGCCGAAAGGGAAATGTCAATTATGCTCATATTTGAGTTTGCAAGCAGTGTGCAGGCATATTCAATCTTGAGCGTATTGAGGTAATCCGTGAAGGTTATGCCCATTTCGTTCTTGAACAATGTTGAAAAGTAGGACGGATTCACGTGAAGGTTTGTTTCGATAGCCTTCAATGATATTTTTTCTTTGAAATTTTTGTTTATATATTGCAGTGCGGCGGATATTATTTGGGAGTTTCCGCTGTAAACCGACCGCATGCTGTTCTGCGAAATCATTTCGATAAGGGACTTTGATACTTCAAGAAGCTGTTCATATGTTTCGGCATCGCAGATTCTGTTCATTACATCAAGGTCCAAATCTATGGAGTCATTGATGCTGCCGCCACTTTCGTTTACCGTTCTTATCACGATGGCAAAAAACCAAATGACTTTGGTTCGGATACCATCCATGTTACCAGTTTCCATAAGCGAAAAGGCATTCAACAGTTCCGCAAACAACTCTTTTGCACGTGTGTAAACACCGGAGACCATGCATTCGAGAATTTCGTTCTCAAGGGCATAAGGATACTCAATTTCCGAATGTGATTTTTTGTAACGCTGAATGTTTACGTTTATTTGATTCTGCTTTTCGTTTTGCACGCGGAGTGTATTGTAAACGTGGTTTCCGGCAACTGCAATGAGAATGCTGTTATGCAGAAGAAGCGGAAGTTCCGAAACTTGATTCGGGAGGAAAACGTGCATTTTTTCCGCAAACATTTCCGCCATTTTGAGAGAAACATCGCTCAGCGTGTTCATTGCGGAGAATTTTTTTGCGGTGCTGCTTCGAAGTTCTCCCATCACAATCGGACCTGCGATGAAATATCCTGCGAACTCACCGTCGATGATGAGCGGAGTTGCGATGTTGGTAAGGCCGGCTTTACACAAAAAAATGTACGGCTCGCCTAGGCGCGAAGAAAATTGTCCTGCAGATGTAAGATTCTTGCGGCAGCTGCTGTCCGACTGAAGGTAGACCTGAAACATGCTGCAAATTTTATTGTTGGAATTAAACTGTGATATAATCCGGTTGTCAGCCGCAAAAAAAGTTACGGGTACACCCGTGATATCCGAAAATGCCTCCAATGACTGATTCAGATAATTCGACAGGATTTCAGGATTTTTCAAATTTGGCTTGTCAAGACTAGGAATAACAAAATTCTTCATATTTTACCCCACTTTTATCATACGAACGGATAAATATAATTATAAAAGTTATAAATATTTTTCTGCTTCATTATAGCACGCGTGAAAACACAATACAATACGCTACCCTGCTGTTTACACCTAAAATTTTTTCTAAAAAATCTAAAAAAATATATATACGATTCCATAAGTGAAAGTTTAGAATAATGTTAAGACATTATCTATGAAAGATTTTTAAGAATCTTTAAACAAAACGACAAAATTTAAAGGATGAAAAGAAAAAACGGAGGTAAAGGATGAGTAAGGAAGCAATCATGGAAGCTGCAAAGCAGTCAATCGTTGAAGCTGATGAGGATATGGCACTGGAGGCACTTGCAAACGCAGAAGCTGAAGGAGTTGACCTTGTTGAGTTACTGAGCAACGGCTACAGTGCAGGAATGAAAGAATTAGGAGATCTCTTTGGCATGGGAGAAATTTTCCTTCCGGAACTTATTTTTGCTACAGAAGTAATGAAGACAGTAAGTGCTGAAATCGAAGGCAAGATGGATATGTCCGCTGCACAGAAGAACGGCACACTTGTTATCGGTACAGTTGAAGGTGACGTACACGACATCGGTAAAGGTATCGTTGCATCCCTTGTTAAGACAAACGGCGTTGAAGTTATCGACCTCGGAAGAGAAGTTCCTGCTAAGAACTTTGCTGACGCGGCAATCGAACACAACGCAGACTTCGTAGGAAGCAGCGCACTTCTTACGACTACAATGACAGTACAGAAAGATGTTGAAGATGCTCTGAAAGAAGCAGGGATCAGAGATAAGGTTAAGACAATGGTAGGCGGAGCGCCTGTAACAAACCGTTGGGCAGAAAAAATCGGTGCGGATGCATACTGCGAAGACGCATCCGATACAGTAAACTTTATTCTTGACTGGGTAGCTAATAAATAAGTTGATATTTAAAAAATTTAAAAACTTAAAGCTTTTTTCAAGAATAAATGAGGTGTTCTAAATGGGAAAAAAATTTAAACACGAAACCGATATTTACGGTTATTGTGTGCTTCGAAATGAAGACTTAGATGCAATCCACGAATCCTCACTGGAACTCATGGAAGACTATGGACTCCAGATTCATGGCAAGGATGCATTGGATATTTATGCAGGAGCAGGCTGCGAGGTTGACTATGCGAACGATCGAGTTAAGTTCCCTAAAAATCTGGTAATCGACTCCATTGAAGCTTGCCCGGAAGAATTTACTTTATGCGGCAGAGATCCGAAGAATGATGTAGTTGTCGGAGGCAAGAAAGTTGCTTATAAGAACTTCGGTACAGGCGTATTCATTATTGACCCGTACACAGGGGAAGTAAGAGAATCTACGAAGAAGGATTTATGTGATGTTGCGCGTTTCTGTGATGCCATGGAGGCATGCGATGTCTTCTCCATCGCGGTTACGGCAGGAGACGTAAATCAGAAAGTCAGAGCTCTTCACGAAGCGGAAGCGGTTCTGAATAATTTAACAAAAAACTTCGCGCATGACCTTGAAGGTGTGAAGAATACGCAGAGATTCATCGATATGGCGGCGGCAATTCAGGGCGGCTACGATAAATTAAGAGAAAGACCTATCATTACGATGGGAGCGTGTCCGAACAGTCCGCTTGAAATCAATGAAAACGAAACAAGTATTATAAAACTTTCCGCTGAACATGGTCTTCCGATTGACATTCTGTCCATGGGACTCTGCGGCGGAACAACTCCGGCAACATTGGCAGGCACACTGGTTTGTACCAATGCCGAAATTCTCGGAGGAATTGTACTTGCGCAGCTTGTAAATAAGGGAAATCCGATTTTATACGGAACTTCCACAACCATTATGGATATGAAAACAGCCCAGTCTCCGGTAGGAGCTCCCGAACATGCAATGTGCGGAGCCGCAGTAGGTCAAATCGGACATTATTACGGAATTCCGACAAATGTAGGCGGGACATAGGGGGACAGCAAATGTCTTGACGAACAGCTCGGTCACGAAAAAACAATGACCAACCTTCTTCCGGCAATAACGGGAAGCAATGTTATTTACGGAATGGGTATGCTGGAAATGGGTATGACGATGAGCTATGAGCAGTTACTTATCGACCAGGAAATCGTGAAGATGACGAGGAGAATTCTTCAGGGTATTCCTGTAAATAAGGATACACTTGCTCTTGATGTAATCAAAGCAGTAGGACCTGCCGGCAATTACCTTGCACAGAGCCATACCATGAAATACATGCGTCAGGAACTTTCCACAACAAATCTCATCAACAGAAGAATGAGAGAAAGCTGGGAAAAAGCGGGTTCCAAGCGTATCGACCAGGTTGCGAACGAACAGGCAAGAGACATTCTGGAAAACTACAAAGTCACTCCGCTGCCGGATGATGTAAAGAAAAGGATTCATGACATCGTGGTGGAAGGTGAAGAAGAAGCAGAAGAACTTGCAAGATTCAACGCAAAGAAAAATCTCTGATATTCAGAGCAGGTTGTTATCAATGCCGTTGTGTGACGGCAATGGATATATAAATATTGAAAGGAGACAACAATGAGCGAAGAAAAGAAATTCTTTACTCGTATGGGTGACGGTTCCCCTGTCTACATGACAGAAGAGGAAATCAGATCCGATATGAAAGCAGGAATTGATGATGCCGTTCTGAGAGGAAAAATTGATCCACTTTCAGACGAAGACTTTGAAAAGTTATATGACATCATCACGATGCCGGGAACAGTTGTAGGTGTAGAACCTGGTAAACAGATTGTTCTCACAAATGACTCCGGCGGATACAAGATCAATGTAAAGAGTCAGCTTCCTGTACCGAAGGAAGTGGAAGTACTTGTCTACGAAAGATGTCTTGGATGTGACTCTGTAGACGTTGGTAACACGGACTATAACTATAAAACGGCAAAGGGCGTTGCTAAGAGAGAGGCCGGTGCTTTGAAGCAGGCACTCAACATAAGCACGATGCCGTTATTCTACGGTGCTATGCCGAACCTCGGTTTCTATACGAAACCGGACGGTCCTGTTGACAACTGGGCTATGCTTCTTCCGGAAGGAAAAATCAAAGAGTCCTTAGCTGCACAGGAAGAGGCTGTGGAACATGCGGTAAAAGATATCCTGTTCGTAGCAGAGCAGGTTTACGATGTAGGTGCTGACGGTATCAACCTTGATACATCCGGTGCTGCAGGCGATGCTGACTTCTTGGTAGCATTAAAGGCTACAGAAGAAATTAAGAAGAGATTCCCGGATCTGGGCGTTGAAATCGGTATGGCCGGCGAATTCGTATTAGGTATGCATGGCAAGCTGAAATATGATGGTGTTCGTCTTGCGGGTTTATATCCTCACAAACAGGTTAAACTTGCTGAAAAGGCAGGCGCAAGCATTTTCGGTGCTGTTGTAAATACGAACTGCAATAAGTCCTTCCCATGGAATATTGCAAGAGTAATTACATTCATCAAGGCTTGTACAGATGTAGCTGAAATTCCGGTACACGCAGACGTAGGTATGGGTGTATGTGGTATCCCTATGGTAGAGAATATGCCAAGCGACGTTGCCTCAAGAGCGGACAAAGCGCTCGTTGAAATCGGCAAGGTCGACGGATTCTAGGTAGGCGTAGGTGACCCTCTCGGAGCTGAAGCAACTCACGCTATCTGTGCTGGTATGGGCGGCGTTCGTACTGCCGGAGATCTGGTATTACGTATGCAGCTTGCAGAAAAGATGAAAATCGACGAAGCAAAGGCTTATGTTGCTGAAAAGCTTGGTGTAACGGTAGAAGATTTATATGACATCGTTACAATGACAGATAAGAGAACAGACCTTGGACTTGGTCTTACGCACGTTGAACCTTGCAAGGAAGAAAACAACGGTATGGCTGCTAAGTTCAGAATCGCAGACGTTCTCGGAATCAAGATCAATTCCGTAGAAAGATTTAAAGAAAGAGCAGGACTTAAATAATCGAGCGAGGAGCTGATTATTTTCCCCAAAAGCTTAAAATTCTATACGGAAAACCGAAAGCCGGTATCATGTGGACAGACGCCAAGCGAGGAGCGGGGCATAGCTCAACGAGAAAGCATTCGGAATTTAACAAAAAATACAGGGGAAACGTTTATCAAAGATGTTTCCCCTATATAATCTTTGAAATATAATTTTTACCAAAAAAAGAATAAATATATAACAAAATATGAAAGACATTTTGCCCTTTCTGTGGTAAAATATTAGGAGAGTATTACTACACATCTCAAAATTCTTTTATATGGGAGGAACAGTCTTGGAAAGACAGGAGATTTTTGATAAAGCAAGAAAGTCCATAGTTGATGCAGATGAAGAGAAAGCTCTTGAATTGGTTGAGACTGCCCGAGAAGAAGGTTTAGATTTGTTGGATCTGCTGATAAACGGCTTTGGTGCCGGAAATGACGAGCTCGGAGAGAATTTTGATAAAGGAATTATTTCCCTGCCGGAACTGATTTATGCAGCAGAAGTGATGAAGAGTGTAACGGGAAGCATCTTGGACATTCTTCAGCTTGATGACGAAAAAAACAGTGAAATACCTTTTATTAATAGAGGAACCATAGTGCTCGCAACAGTCGCAGGCGATGTACACGATATCGGGAAGGGAATTGTGGCTTCCACACTCAAGTCAGCCGGTTTTCGTGTAATCGACCTTGGGAATGAAGTACCGGTGGAAAAGATTCTTGAAGAGGCAAAGCGTTATAACGCGGATATTATCGGAACCAGCGCACTGCTTACATCCACGATGTCAGAGCAGAAAAAGCTCGAAAAGCTTCTCGCAGAGACGGGAGAGAAGGCATCGTTTATTACCATGGTAGGCGGAGCTCCGTGTACCCAGAGATGGGCGAAGAAGATAGGGGCCGATGCCTACAGCGAAGATGCCATTGATGCGGTAAGAGTTGCAATTGCACTGATAGAGGAAAAAGCAAAGAAATCCGGCAAAGGTGATAAAAAATGAGACAGCGTTTATTTGAAATAAATGAGCAGGATGCTTTTGAAGAAGCAAAACAGAGATTCATAAAGACATGTGGTTTTGATTTGCAAAAAAATAAGCATCAGAAAATGATGAAAATGGGTGAAAAAGTCAGAGAGGATGGTATTGATGGAATCGAAATCAGAGCTATGCTCTCTTTTTGTGATAAATCGATTCTTACGGACGAAGGACTCAAAGTCGCCGGGGAAACACTGGCATTTCCGTATTTGGAAAGAATTCCCAGAGATGCAGTATGCGGGGTGTATTTTTATGGATTGACTGTGGGGGAATGTTACTTCTCAAGTGAGGAAAACATCATGGACTTCCTCTATGCAGATATATGGGGAACCAATTATGTGGATGCATCTATGTCGATTTTGCAGAAAAAAATCGAAGAGGACATGCGGGAAACCTTTGCGGGAGCGGGCGAGGTATATCTTTCCTGCGAATTCGGACCGGGGTATTTCGGAATGCCGGTTTCCGATTCCCAAAAGATAATGAAGATCATAGACGGAGAACAGATTGGAATTCGTGTGAAAGAAAGCGGGCTGCTTATACCGCAGAAAAGCTGCATGGGATTTTTCTTTGTGTACAACAGACCCGGCATAACGGCGGAAGCTGAATGCATAAGGTGCGGAGGGAATTCTAAGGGCTGCGAATTTTGCAGAATCAGGCAAGAGATAGAGGAGAGACTGAAATGAAGGTGAAATTTTTGCCGCAGGGCGTGGAGCATGATATAGCCGAGAACAAGACAATCTTGGGACTTGCAGCAGAATGCGGTGTTAATATAGACGGAAACTGTGCGGGAAATGGCACTTGCGGAAAGTGTCGCGTCAGGCTTGTCTCAGGAGAGTGCGAGCCGCTCAAAGAAATGCATGCGCACTACGAGATGTCCGAGACCGATAAGGCGACCGGGTGGGTGCTGGCATGTGCCGCCGTGCTGAAAAGTGATGCGGTGATTGAAGTGCCGGAGACCGATACCACGGCATCCAGAAAGAAGAAGCTGATTCACCTCCCGGAAGGCTTTACCGCTGACTGCGGAGAGGAGTCCATCGGCGTGGCGGTCGATATCGGAACAACCACAGTTGTTGTAAGTTTTTGGGACCTTGAAACAGGTGCGATGCTGGATGTAGACGCTATGACAAATCCACAGGGCGCGTATGGCGCCGATGTTATTTCCAGGATTTCTTTCGCCACGGAAAACAAGGGCGGATGTGCCATTCTCCACGAAAAAGTTATCGGCGCGATTAATACCGCAGTTGATAATTTCTGTAAAAAAAATCATTACGAAAACAGTCAGGTGAAAAAATATGCCGTTGTCGGCAATACAACGATGAGCCACCTGTTTCTGAACATTGATCCCGCCTCTCTTGCGGTTGCACCGTTTGCTCCTGCATTTACGGGAGAAGTTGTAACCGACTGCAGAGAAATCGGACTTAACGGTGCAGAAGATGCAAAAGTCATTGTTGTGCCTAACATTGCAGGACATGTAGGCTCCGACATTACGGCGGGAATCATAACGACGGATTTAATGCAGAGGGACAAGGGCCATTTGTTCATAGATATTGGAACAAATGGGGAAATTGTTCTTTCGGCCAAAGGAAGAATCACCGCCTGCTCCACTGCGGCCGGACCGGCTTTTGAGGGCAGTTCAATAAAGTACGGCATGCGTGCCGCTGCCGGTGCAATTGAAAGAGTCTTTATCGATGATAACGGAGTGGAGATAAGCGTAATCGGCGATACCAAGCCCATCGGCATTTGCGGTTCCGGCATCATAGATGCTGTGGGAGAACTGATAAAGACCGGTGTCGTGGACAAGTCCGGGAGACTTCTCGGCTCGGATCGGCTTGCAAAGAAAGGCGTTTCAGCAAAAATTTTGGAACACATAGAAGAAAGCCGCGATGCAAACGGAAACGATTTTGTGCTTTTCAAGGGAGAAACTCCGGAAGAAAGCGTATACATAACGCAAAAGGATATTCGCGAGGTTCAGCTCGCAAAAGCGGCAATTTCCGCGGGCATTTCCATAATGATGGAAGAGATTGGCCTTACAAAAGAAGAAATCGAGAAAATAAGCATTGCAGGTGCTTTTGGAAACTATATCAGAAACGAGAGTGCTGCTAACATGGGACTTCTGCCAAGGATTGAACTTGAACGCATAAAAGCGATTGGAAATTCAGCCGGGGTCGGAGCGGCAATGGTACTTCTTTCCAAGGGAAGCGAAGAAGAGGCAGTCCGCGTCTCTCAAATTGTGGAACATATTGACCTTGCGGAAAAGAAAAATTTCCAGGATGAGTATTTGAAAGGAATGAGATTTTGATGACGAAACAGGAAATCATCCGGCTTCTCGAGAAGGAAGACGGTGAAGAGATTGCGAGCCTTTTTGCAAGGGCCAGAGAGGTTCGCAAGGCAAACCAGGGCAACAAGATATTTGCGTATGGTTTTGTGTATTTTACCACCTATTGCAGGAATAACTGTAATTTCTGCTATTACAGGAAGTCAAATGACATAGAAAGATACAGGAAATCAAAGGAAGAAATTCTGGCGACCTCGAAAGCACTCATAGATTCGGGGGTAAACCTCATTGACCTTACGATGGGTGAGGACCCGAAATATCATGCTGAGGATTTTAAAACCGTTGCGGAAATCATCGAGACAATTAAAAAAGAATACAATACCCCGATTATGATATCGCCGGGTGTTGTTCCCAATGAGATAATCGACAAACTCAAAACGGCGGGTGCCGACTGGTATGCCGTTTACCAGGAGACGCATAACCGGCAGCTTTTTGAAAAACTCAGGGTTGGTCAAAGCTATGATGAAAGAATGAATGCAAAACTCTATGCACGGCAGATCGGAATGAACATCGAAGAAGGTTTGCTTGCGGGCGTAGGCGAAAGCACGGAAGACATTGCAGAGTCTCTTGAAATAATGGGAAAAATCGGGGCGAAACAGGTAAGAGTTATGAGTTTTGTCCCGCAGGAGGGAAGCCCTATGGAAGGGTGTTCAACTCCAGACAGGATGCTTGAACTTAAGATCATTGCGTTGATGAGAATTCTGTACCCAGAGGCACTGATTCCGGCATCGCTTGATGTTGACGGCATTGATGGGCTTGAGAACAGAATCAATGCGGGAGCAAACCTGATTACCTCCATCATCCCGCCAAGATCCGGTTTCATGGGCGTTGCACATAACACGCTTGATGTCGATGAGGGAGGCAGAACCGTCGAGGAGGCTGCGGCAATCCTTGAAAAGATGGGTCTTCGCATAGCAACAAGAGAAGAATATAAGGAATATATCGGAGTGTAATGGTATGAAGGTGGCAATTGTAGGCGGAAAGCTTCAGGGAACGGAAGCAGTATATCTTGCAAAGCTTGCAGGGTTCGAAAGCATTTTAATTGACAGGAATCCGGAGGTTCCGGCTTCGGGATTCTGCGATGAATTTGTTTGCGGAGATGTTGTCGCAGAGGACGAAAAGGTAATTGCGGCACTCAAAAAAGTCGATTTTGTCCTGCCTGCAAACGAAAACACGGATGTGCTTGCGGCAGTAAGGCGTATCTGCGAGCGTGAAAAATTGAAGCTCGCGTTTGACTTTGATGCGTATGCTGTTTCGAGTTCCAAAATTTTGTCGGACAAGCTTTTTTACGAGAACGGGATACCGGCCCCTGTATATTACCCACAGGGGGAACCTCCGTATATAATCAAACCTTCAGGGGAAAGCGGGTCTGCAGGAGTAAGGCTCGTTCACACGCGAGAGGAAGTGGAAGATTTCCTGCTCCGGTGCAAAGACCCCGAAAACTGGATTGCACAAGAATATTTGGAAGGACCTTCCTATTCGATTGAAGTTATAGGGAACGGAAGCGAATACAGAACTTACGCAATTACGCAGATACATATGGACGATGTTTACGACTGCTGCATGGTGACGGTGCCGTGCGAAATTGGGCAGCAGAAAGAAAGGGAGTTTGCCGAAATCGGTGAAAAAATCGCGAAGCTGTTAAATCTCAAGGGAATCATGGATGTTGAGGTCATTGATGACGGAAGAGGTCTTAAAGTCCTTGAAATTGATGCAAGAATTCCGAGTCAGACACCGATTGCCGTATACTACTCGTCAGGCAATAATCTTTTTGCGGAACTTGCGGACATGGCATTATATGGGGAATTTCGCCACGAAAAAAAATCAGAACGAAAGCACAGTGCATACGAGCATTATCAGATAAAAAACGGCAGGCTCTGCCGGGAAGGAGAGCATTGCATGTCTGAAGCAAAGCCTTTGTCGGTAAGGAAAAACTTTCTCGGTTCCGATGTGGTGATTTCAGATTTCAAATCCGAGGAAGAGCCATTCCGTGCTATTTTCGTCAATTGGGCGGAAACAGAGGCGGCGCTTGAAGCGGCGCGGGAAAAGACAAAGCAGAATCTGCTTGCATTATTAAAATAAAAAAAGAGGCGGACATGGAAAAATTTACGATTACACAAAGAGAAAGACTGACTGAACTTGACGCAGCTTCCGAAGTTTTGGAACGTGAGTTTGACACGAAGGAAGAAAGAAACGCGGAATTCAAAAAGATTGAAACGCAGATGGCAAGAGAGGGAAGACAGCATCTTAAAGAACTTGTGGAAGAAAGACATATAACCTTTACGGAAGAAGTTTCGCGTAGACTTCAGGACTGGTTGATGAAAGATGGATATACGAAGGTAAGCACGCCGACAATCATCACCCGCCAAATGCTCGAAAAGATGACCATTGACGAGTTTCATCACCTTTCGGAGCAAGTTTTTTGGCTTGACCGCAAACGCTGCCTGAGACCGATGCTGGCACCGAATCTTTATGTTATGATGCGGGAGCTTAAGCGCATTACAAATCAGCCGGTGAAAATCTTTGAAATCGGCTCGTGTTTCCGTAAGGAATCACAAGGGGCTAAGCACATGAATGAATTTACCATGCTTAACTGCGTGCAGCTTGCTGTGGTGCAAGACGGCAGACAGGTTGAAGCACTGAAGGAAATGGCACATTCCGCAATGCAGGCACTCGGCATCGAAGATTACGAACTTGTGGTGGAAGAATCCACGGTCTACGGAAGCACCGTAGACATAGAAATCGACGGAATCGAAGTGGCCTCGGGTTCCTATGGCCCACATTTTCTCGATAAGCAGTGGGGTGTGTTTGACACCTGGGTCGGAATCGGTTTCGGAGTCGAAAGGCTCGCAATGGCAATGAGCAAGAGCAAAACAATCAAACGCTTCGGAAGAAGCATTGCATTTATTGACGGGGAGCCGCTGAATATCTAAGAGGTGGATGTTATGACACGACTTATAAGCGAGTGGGTAAGTCCGATGCTTAGCGGCATGGAAGCTTACAACAGAAAATTAAAAGAAATCACAGGCTGCGATTTGTGCGGTCTGGTGGGTGACATTTTCGGAGCAGACGAAGCGTCTTTTACGAGCCTGCAGAGGCAGATTAACGTTGGGATTGTTCCGATCACTCAGGGAGAGGGGATTATCGGAGATTTTTCCGAGGCAATTGCATCAATCATTGCTTCGATGGGTTTTCGGACTTTAGTCACGGAACACACCGATGTTGACGGGATATATGAAGCGTGCAGGAGAGGCTGCGATCTGCTTTTCTTTGCAGACGACAACCGGTATCTTGCACTCAATATCGCCGATAAACGATATGCAGATAATAATTACTGTACAGCACTCGGATATATTTCCGTTCTTGAACATATGATGCGGCAGCGGGGAAAAGACATCACAGATGAGAAAATTCTTGTAATCGGGTATGGCATTGTCGGAAAAGAAGCAGTCGATATTCTGAAGGAAAAAGGTGTTTCCTTCTGTGTTTACGATAAGGACAAGCAGGCTCTTGAGGGGGCGGACTTTGAACTTCTTCACGGAAAAGAGGAGATTTGCAGGTACGAATACATACTTGACTTCACGAACGAGGGCGAATGGCTTATGCTGAACGATATCTGCGGAGATGTCTTATATGCAAGTCCGGGCGTACCATGCTCTTTGGATGAAAATACAAAAAAAACTATTGCAAAAAATGCAGTTTATGATAACCTAGAAATAGGCACCGCAGTTATGCTCGGAAAAGCAATTTTCTGAGTGCGGCAGATGTGGGGTGCGGATCGTATGGATCGCAGAGACTCTAAATCTCTGCAGCCGGGTGAAACTCCCGGGCACCTCGCCATTTTTCAGAAAGGCAGGAAATATGTCAGACAGCAAAAAAAGATATTACAGGAAGAATGTTGAATTGTTTGTGCTGCTTGATAAGATGAAGCTTTGGCCGTCACGGGAAGGCATCCTTCACGGAATCAGACAGATTGACAAACACGGCGACTATGCCGAAGTGACAACACATTGCGGGCAGACTTTCCGAATATACAATTCAAGAAATTCCAGGGCTGCGCGCTGGCTCAGAAACAAATGGGCAGTGAAGCCTTGTCCAAAGTGCAAGGTGCCCGACTGGAAACTGGAGAAATATTCAAAGACCTTTTTTGATTCACACTACGGAAGTGATTTGACGCATAAGAAATAATACGCCGTCTGCCGAGGACGGTAATTTGTTTGTTAGGGGTGAAGTTATGTTATTATTGGCATGGTATTATGCATTGATGATTGGATGCTATTTTTTGGCGTCAAAACTCAGAGACAAAAAGGAGAACCTTGAAGGCATGGCGAATAACGGTCTTACCGCTATGATGTACTTCATTGTATTTATAATGGGCATCCGAATGGGCTCAAACGAGCAGATTATATCAAATCTCGGAACCATCGGGATCCAAGCTGTTCTGATTTCCGTTCTTACCATTGTCTTCAGCATGCTTTTCATTACCGTTATGCGTAAGGTGATGAAAATTGACAAATATGGGGACAGCATTCTTCGTCTGGAGGATAATACTGCAGAAATGATGGAGGTCGAAGAACTCCTTGAAGAAAAAGAAGATGCGAAGTCGAATGAGAATTTGAAAACGACATTATACATAACTATAGATGTTGTTATCGCGATGCTTATAGGGTATTTTGTCATTCGATCAGCATTTGCCGATGATTATGAAGTCTTTGATAATGTGACTTCAAAGGCAATTGTGGTCGGTCTAAGCCTAATGATTGGTCTTGTGGGCTTCAGCCTCGGACTTGACGGAACGGTTATAGCCAAGCTGAAAGAAACGGGCATAAAGGTTCTTATCGTTCCAATACTCTTCATACTCGGAACGACCTTTGCGGGAGTGATTTTCTCGTTGATAACAGAATTCAGCATGAAGGAAGCACTTGCGATCTGCTGGGGTTTCGGGTGGTATACTTATGCCCCGGGTGTAATCGCAGAGGCCGGTTACGTAATCGCCAGTGCTGTTTCGTTCCTGCATAATGTCATACGCGAAACCGTAGGCATCATCGGAATCCCTCTCATTGCACAAAAAATCGGATATCTCGAAGCGACCACCCTTCCGGGTATCGCTTCCATGGATGTGTGTATGCCTATCATTGAAAGATCGTGCAGGCAGGATACCATTGTGTATGGCTTCTGCAACGGGCTGTTGTCATCGCTTGTATGTTCCTTTATGGTTCCGATTATTATTACGTTGTAAAAAATATGTGCGGGGCAAAATGTCATCAAACGATTGCAGGTGATGACAAAATGATGCATAATATAACTACATATTACAATGAATCTTATTGACAGGAAGTGACCGCAGAAATGCAGTCTCTACACATTACATATCAAAATAAAAATTGCTTCCGAGTTACATTTTAGCTGAAGTATCTGAACACACCTCTCACCTTACCGAGAATGTTTACATCCTTTACGAGAATCGGGCTCATCGTGTGGTTTTCAGGCTGCAGTCTGATATGATCAGCCTCCTTGTAGAAAGTCTTAACGGTCGCTTCGCTCTCAAACCCGTCAATCATCGCAACCACAATTTCACCGTTGTGCACATCGACGGTCTGCTGGACAAGAATAAGGTCTCCGTCCATGATTCCGGCTTCAATCATACTTTCACCGCGAACTTTAAGCATATAGTTCACACCGCCGGCTGCAAATCTTGCAGGAACAGGGAAAGTGTCTTCAATGTTCTCTTCTGCCAAAATCGGTGTACCTGCGGCTACTCTGCCGACAATAGGAATCTCGACAACATCGTTTACAGAGGAAGCGCTGTCCGGAATATCGGAAGAATATCCGTGTGCCGCCTGCGTGTGACCGCTTTCATCCGAAGGCTCCACAACCATCAGAGCACGAGGTTTGGAAGGGTCTTTCTTAAGGTATCCCTGCCTCACGAGGCTCTCAATATCCTTGTGAACGGTTGAAGTGGACTTAATGCCAAGCGCATTGCAAATCTCACGAACCGTAGGAGGGTAGCCCTTGGTTTTAATCTCAGTTTTCATATAATCAAGAATCTTCTGTTCGCGCTCTTTTAACATGATGTTCTCCTCTCACTTTTTATTGAGAACATTGTAGCATATTGCGAACAAAAAGTAAACAGGTGTTCTGAAAAATATTTTTTCTGTTTCCCAAAATATTGATTGACAGTGGCCTCCCATTGAGGTATACTATTTCAGTAATGAAGAAGAAGTTATCCGCTTCTCACCTGTGAGGTCGCGTCACCGACACAGGTTGATATGTTGAAATCAGTGTGCTTACGGCACATTTATGAGCGGATACTTCCTGTATCCGCTTTTATATTTTTAGGAGGTGCACCATTAGTAAGGAAAATTTGATCAACGAAGAAATTCGTGATAAGGAAGTAAGAGTCATCGATTCGGACGGAACCATGCTTGGCATCATGGCAACAGAGCAGGCATTGGATTTGGCAACGGAGAAGAAGCTTGACCTCGTCAACATTTCACCGAACGCAAACCCGCCTGTCTGCAAGATACTTGACTACGGCAAATACCGCTACGAACTTCAAAAGAGAGAAAAAGAAGCAAAGAAGAAGCAGAAGGTAACCCAGGTGAAGGAAATCAGATTGAGCACTTTCATCGAGGATCACGACATCCAGGTTAAGGCAAACACCGCTTCTAAATTCCTTAAGGATGGAGATAAAGTTAAGGTAAGCCTGAGATTCAGGGGAAGAGAAAAAGACTATTCCGCACGCGGCATGGAAGTAATGAATACTTTTGCGGACATCGTTTCCGAAGTCGGCGTAATAGAGAAGAAGCCTTTGTTTGAAGGCAGAAGCTTAACAATGGTACTTGGACCTAAGAGCGATAAATAATTTTAGGAGGAAAAATCATCATGGCAAAAAATAAGATGAAATCCCATAGAGGAGCATGCAAAAGACTTAAATTAACAGGATCCGGCAAGATTAAGAGAAATAAGGCATACAAGAGCCATATTCTTACGAAGAAAAATGCTAAGAGAAAAAGAGGCTTAAGAAAAGCTACTATTTTAACTAGCGCTGACTTAAAGAGAATGCTTAGATCTATGGCAAGATAGTTTGAAAGGTTACGGAGGTAAGAAAAATGGCAAGAGTTAAAAAAGGCGTTAACGCGCATAAGAGACATAAGAAAGTATTAAAATTAGCAAAGGGCTTTTACGGTGCTAAGAGCAAAGTGTTCAGAGCTGCGAACCCTGCAGTTATGAGATCTTTAAGATCCGCATACGTAGGCAGAAAGTTAAAGAAGAGACAGTACAGACAGATGTGGATTGCAAGAATCAATGCTGCTGCAAGAATGAACGACATCAGTTACAGCAGACTTATGGACGGTCTTAAGAAGGCAGGCATCGAAATCAACAGAAAGATGCTTTCCGAAATGGCTATCTACGATGCACCGGCATTCGCTGCACTTTGCGAAACAGCTAAGAAAGCTTATAAATAAGAATGACTTCAGCAGAGAGCTTGGGCTCTCTGCTTTTTCATTTTTGCCAACTGCTTAACATAAAAAAGAAAACGTTATAATATAACTAACAAATATTAGTTAGTGAGGCGTGACAATGAAACAGGAAAATACAAAACAGAAGATTCTCGACAAGGCATTGGAACTGTTCTCGGCACAGGGCTATGATTCCGTCGGCGTGGGAGAAATTGCAAAAGCGGTCGGCATTAAGGCACCATCCCTGTACAATCATTTTCCAAGCAAGCAGGCGATTTTCGATGCCATTGTAGAATCCACGGCTGCACAGTATGAGGCAGATACAGATCAGTTCAGCATTCATGTGCAGAATGTGGGAAAAGATATCCCGAGCTTTGCGGGGATTACGGAGGAAACCCTTTTTGAAAAAGTGCGGCAGATATTTGAGTACTCCCTCCATAATGATAGCATCAGCCGCTTCCGCCGGATGATGACTATTGAGCAGTTTCGTTCCCCGGAGCTGGCAGATCTCTATTCGAGGCGCTATGTGGAGCGGGTTTTAGATTACCATGCCGGCATTTTCCAGGCTTTGATTGCAGCCGGAGAGATTGCGGAGGCAGATCCTGAGACGCTGGCAATGATGTATGTGGCTCCGGTAGTGACTCTAATCGGTATATGCGACCGCCAGCCGGGAAGGGAGAGTGAATGTTTAGAGAAACTTCAAAACCATGTGCGGCTCTTTTTCCGTATGCTTCACAGATGCGGTTCACAAGGAGGTGAATACCATGCATAAATCTTTAATACAAAACTCGGGCTGCTGGGCGTTGTCAGTTTTCTTTCATATACGGCGGCAGTTGTGTTTGCACCGCTTGCTTATCCCGGGTACAACTGGATGGCACAGGCCGTCAGCGATCTGAGTGCTGCCAACGCACCATCTCTTGTGCTGTGGAATCAGCTCAGTGCACTTTACAATGTGTGCGAAGTTGTTTGTCATCTGTTTTTAACAAAATAAAGCAGAAAAGTGTTGACGGGAACTGCTTGCGGTGCTAAGATAGTGCTAATATATCGCTAAAACATCGTTAAAATTTTGAAACGGAGAAACAGTATGGCAGCAGCAGTAACGGCAGGAATTATTTTTGTTTTGATGTTTGTACTTATCGTAACCGAAAAGATACCAAGACATCTGGCCACGATCGGGTGTGGCGCATTAACGTTGTTCGTTGTATTCGGATTTTGCATGAAGGATTTTAGTGCAATTGCTTGCACATTGAATTTCGGAGAAATACTTACACCGGAGTTTTGGTATCATCTCGGCAAGAGCGAAGGCGTCTCGTCGGGAATCAATTGGGCTACAATATTTTTTATTGCCGGAATGATGGTTATGGTTGAAGGCATGGCAGACAGCGGCTTTTTCAAATATTTATGCATGAAAATTGCGAGACTTGCACATTATCGTGCCCTTAGGGTTTTTGTGGCATTCATGCTCCTTTCGGCCTTCTTGTCGATGTTCATCGACAGTATAACGGTTATTTTATTTTTGGCAGCAATTACCGCGGAACTTGGGCGGCTCCTTTCGTTCAATCCTGTTCCGAT
This sequence comes from Firmicutes bacterium CAG:238, assembly GCA_000435615.1. Taxonomy (GTDB): domain Bacteria; phylum Bacillota; class Clostridia; order Peptostreptococcales; family Anaerovoracaceae; genus CAG-238. Next base: position 29,522 of record FR881971.1, read on the forward strand.
GATTTTGGCAGAGATTTTCTGTGCGAATCTCGGGGGAGCGGCGACGATGTGCGGAGATCCGCCGAATGTAATCATAGGAACTTCGCTGGGATACACGTTCGGCGATTTTATAGGAAATACGGGAATTATCGCGGGCATAAGCCTGGTGGTGACAGTTATATATTTTGTGCTTGTTTCAAGGCGCGAGCTTGTGAGCAAAACAGTTAACTACGAAGAACTTTCGGACGATCTTGACCCGAATGCGGTCATAACGGATAAAAAAGCTTTCGTAATAAGCATATGCATTTTTCTTGTGACCGCGCTGCTGCTCGTAACGCATGCGCAGACGGGTTTTACGGTGGCACTCATCGGAGCGTTTGCGGCGGTAAGCACGATTGTTCTTGCCGGGGGAAAGACCGTAGAACTAATCAAGCGGGTTGATTATAAAACATTGCTGTTTTTTATCGGATTATTCATCGTAGTGGGTGGGCTTGAAGAAACCGGTGTGCTTGAAATGATTGCAGGCATAATCGGGAAGATGAGCAACGGCAATGTGTATGCGGCAATCGGCATTATTCTGATTGTATCCGCTGTGGCAAGTGCTTTTGTGGACAATATTCCTTTCGCGGCAACAATGATTCCGATTATCAAGTCGCTCGCCGTATCGCAGGGGATTCCGCTTGAAACTTTGGCTTGGACGCTTGCACTGGGTACGGATATCGGAGGCAGTGCGACACCGATCGGAGCCTCGGCAAATGTAGTGGGAGTGGCGATTTCCACAAAATACGGAAATCATATTTCGTGGAAGAAGTTCTGCGGATACCTGGCACCGGCAACCGTGATAGTGATTGCAATGTGCATGGTATATTTATTTGTCAGATACCTATAGAATCATGTATGGGGGCTGTCGCATTAACGGAAAATAAC
>FR881972.1:0-3039 GCA_000435615.1 Firmicutes bacterium CAG:238
GCCTTAGAATCAGCAAAGAAAGCATTTTTACAGGGCTGAACAACTTAGAGACGGACAGCGTTCTTCACACACGCTATGGAGACGCTTTTGGTTTTACGCAGGAAGAAGTGGAGGCGATGCTCGCATACTATAATTTGAACGAGCAGATTGAGGAAGTAAAGAAATGGTATGACGGCTATCTGTTCAATAATTTTGAGATTTACAATCCATGGAGTATACTCAAATATGTCAACGACCGCAAAGATCATGTGACACAGTTTCCGCTTCCGTATTGGTCGAATACCTCATCAAACAGCATTGTACATGAGATGGTCGAGGACGCAGACGAGGATGCAAGGCGCGATCTGGAGACGCTCATGGACAGCGGAACGATTGAAAAAATTGTTCATGAAGAGATTACCTATGCGGACATTCATAAGTCGCAGGACAATCTTTGGAGCTTCTTGTTTTTCACCGGGTATCTGAAGAAAAAGGGCGAACGGACGGACGCAGAGGGAGATCTTCACCTCGAGATGGCGATCCCGAATATGGAGATAAAGAAAATTTACAGGGAGTCCATTACCGAGTGGTTCGACCAAAGGATAAAGAAGAAAGACCGCAGCCCGCTTGTGCGAGCACTGGAGGAGGGCGACTGTAAAACGGCAGAAAACTTCATTAACGAGCAGCTTTTTGATACTATCAGCTATTTTGATTATGCGGAAAGTTACTACTACGGCTTTATGGCAGGGCTTTTAAAGAATGCAGGCAGATATGCGGTCTACTCCAACCGCGAGAGTGGAAACGGAAGACCCGACATCGTGCTGACGGAACTGAAATTCAGAGGCAGGGCGATGATTCTGGAATTGAAAATTTCAGACACGATTCAGGGGATGGAGAAGAAATGCGAAGAAGCACTCACGCAGATTGAAGAGAAAAAATACGCAGTTCCGCTTGAAGATGATGGATATCAGCCAATTCTCAAATATGCAATCTGCTTCTTTAAGAAAGGGTGCATTGTAAGGAAAGCAGAATAAACAAAAAGAAATGAAAGGGAAAAAAATGAAAAGAAAAGCAAACAAAATTTTGAGCGTGATGCTCACGCTGGCAGTCAGCTTCACGATGGTATTCGGAAGCATAGGTACTGCGTCCGCAGCATCATATGACAAGACAAAAGCAGCATTTGAGAAATGCGGAGACTATTTATACAACGAAAGCGAACCGCCAAGCTTCGGCTCCATTGGCGGAGAGTGGATTATTTATGGGCTGGGACACGCAGGATATGATATGAGTGACTCCTACCTTGCCACATACCGCGCGTCGGTGGAAAAAGCTTTGGAAGAAGGCTATCGCGGCACGAAAGGCATCCTGCACGACAAGAAATTCACCGAGTATGAGCGAGTAATCGTTGCGATGAGTGCAGTCGGCATGGACGCAGCCAATGTAGGCGGCTATGACTTGACGGCACCGCTTGCGGACTTTGTCAACGTGAAATGGCAGGGTATGAACGGACCGATTTGGGCACTCCGAGCGTTTGACTCAGCAAACTACGATGTTCCGAAAAGAACCGATTCCTACGCATACGGAACGCTTACTCCTGATGAAACCAACAGGCAGAACTCTCGCCAGAGAATGATAAACTATATTTTGGATAACCAGTATAGTGATGGTGGATGGAATTTACAGCCGAAAAAGAAGGGCAGTACCGGCTATAACGCAGTATCCGATGTGGATATAACCGGAATGGCAATGATTGCACTGGCTCCGTACATGACGAAGCAGCCTAAGGTAAAGAAAGCACTTGATCGCGCGATTACTTACCTTTCCAAACAGCAGAAACAAAACGGCGGCTTCGGAAGTTGGGGCACGATTAATTCTGAAAGCTGTGCGCAGGTGATTTGTGCGCTTACGGCATGCGGCGTGAACCCGAATACCGATAAAAGATTCATCAAGAACGGCAAGAGCGTGATTGACGGTCTGATGAGCTTCTATGACGAGAAAGTAGGCGGTTTCCGTCATGTCAACGAAGCAAGCGGCGGCTATGAGCCGGTCGTAAACCAGATGGCAACCGAACAGGCCTATTATGCACTTGCGTTTTTCTATAAATCCGTGCCGGGTCAGACGACGCTGACGAAGGCTGCGAAGGTCGGAAGCGGCAAGCTGAAAGCGACATGGAAGAAGGCGGCAATCAACACCGACTATGTAACGAAAAAGAGAGGCAAGACAGCAGCTGTCAGCGGCTATCAGATTGTATGCGCAACGAATAAGAACTTTACAAAAGGCGTAGTAAAAACGACCGCAGGCAGCAAGACATTGAGCAAAACCGTGACAGGTCTCAAAAAAGGCAAAACCTATTATGTCAAAGTCCGTGCATATAAGACGGTAAACGGCAAGAAGATTTACGGCACATACAGCAAGGTGCTGAAGTGCAGAGTTTAGAATAAGAGAAAGAATTAGAACGAAAGCAAAGGAGAATCGATGGCATTTACGCATTTGCATGTACATACGGAATACAGTCTGCTGGATGGTGCAGCCAGAATCAAGGATGTAGTGGCGCGTGCCAAAGAGCTTGGCATGGACAGCCTTGCGATTACGGATCACGGCGTGATGTTCGGCGTAGTGGACTTCTATAAAGAATGCAGGAAACAGGGCATCAAGCCGATTATCGGCTGTGAGGTCTATACTGCCGTGCGCAAACTGACGGATAAGGATGCGGAAAAGGATAAACGGCAGGGCCATTTGATTTTGCTGATAAAAAATGAAACCGGATATAAGAATCTGATAAAGATAGTCTCCGAGGGTTTTATCCGCGGATACTACTATAAACCTCGTATTGACAAGGATGTTCTGAGAGCGCACAGCGAAGGGCTGATTGCGCTTTCGGGCTGTCTGGCAGGTGAAATTCAGCACAGACTCCTTTTACGCGATTATGCAGGCGCCAAGGCAGAAGCCGAGGCGCTTCTTGAAATTTTCGGCGAAGGGAATTTTTATCTGGAGCTTCAGGACCAGGGACTGGAAGAAGAACGGGCGATTCTGCCCGACATGAGGCGCTTGTCCGAGGAA
>FR881972.1:3061-7424 GCA_000435615.1 Firmicutes bacterium CAG:238
ACTCGGAATTCCTCTTGTGGCAACCAATGACGCACATTATGTGAGACGCGAAGACGCGAAGGCACATGATGTGCTTTTGGCGATTCAGACGGCGACAACGCTTGACGACGAAAAGAGAATGCGCTTTCCGAACGATGAGTTTTATCTGAAAAGCGAAGACGAAATGCGTAAGATTTTTGCTTACTGCCCGGAGGCTTGCGATAACACGCAGAAAATTGCCGAGCAGTGCAATTACGACTTCCGATTCGGTGAATATCATCTGCCGGAATTTCAGGCTCCGCTCGGAAAAACGAATACGGAGTATCTACGCGAGCTTTGCTATGCGGGACTTGAAGACCGCTTCGGAGTTGTTTTTGAAGAGGGAAAACTTGGAGACGCAGATGCGGCACGCTATGCGGACGGCACGGAATACTCCACGGTACATACACCGAAGGAACTGGCGGAAAGACTGAATTACGAGCTCGGTACAATCGAGAGCATGGGATATATTGAATATTTCCTGATTGTCTGGGACTTTATCAACTATGCGAAAAGCCATGAGATTATGGTCGGGCCGGGCAGGGGCTCTGCGGCGGGATCTATCGTTGCTTACTGCCTGAAGATTACGGACATCGACCCGATAAGATATAACTTGATTTTTGAGAGATTCCTGAATCCGGAGCGTGTCAGCATGCCGGATATTGATATAGACTTCTGCTACGAGCGCAGGCAGGAGGTCATCGACTATGTAACGGAGAAATACGGCGAAGGCCGGGTTTCGCAGATTATAACCTTCGGAACGATGAAGGCAAAGCAGGCGGTGCGCGATGTCGGCAGAGCGCTTTCGGTCAGTTACGCAAAGACCGACCAGATTGCCAAAGCGATTCCGTTCGAATTGGGCATGACGATTGATAAGGCGCTTGCGACAAGCCCCGACCTGAAAAATCTCTATGAAAATGACGAAGAGACGCGGGAAGTCATCGATATGGCGAAAGCAATCGAAGGCATGCCGCGCCATGCTTCCACGCATGCGGCGGGAGTGGTGATTTCCAAAGCACCGATTGATGAATATGTACCTCTATATCTGTCCGAAAAAGGGCCCGCAACGCAGTTTACGATGACGACCATCGAGGAGCTGGGCCTTCTTAAGATGGACTTTTTGGGACTTAGAAACCTGACCGTAATACGGGATGCGCTTGAACTTATTAAGAAAAACCATGGCGTGTCGATTGATTTTGCGAGGATGGGTTACGATGATCCATCGGTTTACGAAATGATTTCCGCGGGTAATACGAGCGGCGTTTTTCAGCTCGAAAGCGGCGGCATGACGCAGTTTATGAAGAACCTCAGACCGACCTGCTTTGAGGATGTCGTGGCGGGAATTTCGCTTTACAGACCGGGTCCGATGGACTCCATTCCGAAATACATCGAAAACAAAAAGAACCCAAGCGGGATTCAATATGTGGACGAGTCGCTTGCGCCGATTCTGGATGTAACCTACGGCTGCCTTGTGTATCAGGAGCAGGTTATGCAGATTGTGCGTGACCTCGGCGGTTACAGCTACGGGCGTTCGGACCTTGTACGCCGTGCGATGTCCAAGAAGAAAAAAGATGTCATGCTTCAGGAAAAGGAGTATTTCATCAACGGAAAACTTGACGAAAACGGCAATGTCGAAATCGCAGGCTGCATCAGAAACGGAATCAGCCGTAAGGCAGCGGAGACGATTTTTGAAGATATGGAAACTTTCGCACAGTATGCTTTCAACAAGTCCCATGCGGCGGCATATGCGGTTGTCGCATACGAAACAGGTTATCTCAAGAAGCATTACCCGGTCGAATTCATGGCGGCTCTTATGACATCGGTAATGGGCGATGCGAAGATGATTGCACGCTATATCCGAAACTGCAGCGATATGGGAATCGAAGTACTTCCGCCATCCGTCAATAAGAGTTTGAAAAAATTCAGCGTCGAGGATGGCAAAATCCGCTTTGGACTGCTGGGCGTTAAGAATGTCGGAGAAAATGTAATTGAGGCGATTTTGAAGGCACGCGAAGAAAAGGGAGAACCTTCGGATATTTTTACCTTTATTAATAATCTCGATATTTCCCAAGTAAACAAGCGTGCAATCGAGAGTTTGATTAAAGCGGGAGCCTGCGACTGTCTCGAAGGGAACAGGGCCGCAAAGCTTGCGGTATACGAAACCTTGGTCGAGTCTGCACAGAATACTTCCAAGAAAAACCTCGAAGGCCAGATTTCCTTATTCCAGATGGCCTCGGATGCGATGAGCAGTGCGGGCACAGGAAAGCGTCTTCCGGATGTTCAGGCATTTCCTCTCAATATTGAACTTGCGATGGAAAAGGAAATGCTTGGAGTCTACCTAACCGGTCACCCGCTCGATGCATACAAAGAAAAAATGAAAAGAATTTCGTCCGTAACAAGTGACGATTTAATGCAGATTGAAGAGGAATCGGGAACTGCACAGAATCATGCGATTCGTGACGGTATGTCCTGCATCATCAGCGGCATGATTGCAGGGAAGAAGACACTGATTACGAAGAGCAACAAAATGATGGCCTTCATAGATCTTGAAGATCTGTATGGCATTACCGAAGTTGTCATCTTCCCGAATGTATACGAAAAATGTGCGGAAGAAATTCAGGATGACCGCGTTGTGGCAATCAAAGGAACACTGAACTTTAAGGAAGACGAAGCACCGAAGGTGCTTGCGGATGAAGTGCTGGACATTGATACGGCAATCGAGCGCGGGTTTACGCAGCGCTCGCGCAATGGTTACAATGGCAGCCGTGGGAAGAACTATGGCACAAAATTGATGGCAGCAGTCTCTCAGCAGAAAACCGAGGCATCGGAACCGACACGTCAGCCTGCGGGCATGGTGAAACTTCGCATACCAGCAGACATGGACGAGGCAATGACATTGGAAGAAATTAAGGTCAACCTCAAACGACATGAGGGTGACCATGAGGTTCGGATCTATCTTCCAAGCGGCAAGATGTTCCGGACAGAGGAATCCCTCTGGGTCAGCCCGTCGGAGGAGCTTCGGAAGCAGATGGCGGCAATTTTGCGCATGGAAAATGTGAAAATGTAACAAAATGTCGTTTGAAAAATATTAGATTTAGCGAATAAAGTCCCTTGAAAAAGTCTATACTATGAGATAAAATGTACATATATTTTACAAAAGCGGTATAACCATCAGGGAGGAAGATAAAAATGGCATTGAGACGCAAAATTGAAGACACATTAATGGAGTGGAAAGAAAGACCTGACCATAAACCTTTGATTATCAAAGGCTGCAGGCAATGCGGCAAAACATTTTCCGTAACTGAATTTGCCCGAAAAAATTATGAGCATGTTATATATTTGAATTTTTTTGAAAACCCTGACTATGCAGATGTATTTTCAGGTTCACTTGAAGTTGACAATATTGTTATGCTTCTTTCCGCTTTGCTTGGAAAAAATGCCGTTTTTGAACCTCATAAGACAGTGTTGATTCTTGACGAAATTCAGGAATGCCCTGACGCCAGAACGGCACTCAAATTTTTCCATACGGACGGTCGTTTTGATGTGATTGGAACGGGCTCGCTTTTGGGCGTGAAAAGGTATGGAAAAGATCCAAAGTCTATTCCTGTAGGTTCTGAAAATGTAGTCACCATGTATCCTCTGGACTTTGAAGAATTCCTGTGGGCGAACGGAATCAACCCTTCCATCATTAATCTTTTGCAGAAAAATTTGGACGAAGAAATCCCTGTGCCGGAGGCTCTGCACAATCGAATGCGGCAGCTGTTGCTTCAGTATGCTGTGGTCGGGGGTATGCCGGAAGCGGTAAATACATTTGTGGATACAAAACAAATGGAGCAGGTTTTGCAAATCCAAAAGGATATTGTTCAGTCTTATGAAGACGATATGATTAAATATGCAGAAAGAACGGATAAGGCAAGTATTCGTGAATGCTTTCGCTCCATACCGAGACAACTCAGCAAGGAAAACAAAAAGTTTCAATATTCCGTTGTAAAGAAGGGTACAACTGCGGCAAAGTATGCCGGCAGTTTGCAGTGGATTGAAGATGCAGGAATTATTACGCGATGTTACAATCTGAACATCCCTGAGCTGCCTTTGGACGGCAATGCAGATCCGGATACATTTAAGGTTTATATGTGTGACATGGGGTTGTTTGTAAGTATGCTGGAGGAAGGGACCCAATACGATATTTTGCGAGGAAATTTACTGATATATAAGGGTGCGATTTTTGAAAATTTAATTGCGGATATTTTTACAAAGATGGGAAGAAAACTTTACTATTTTCGAAAAGATTCAGGTCTGGAAATAGACTTCGTAATTCGATATAAGGGGAAATGTACGCTTGCAG
>FR881973.1 GCA_000435615.1 Firmicutes bacterium CAG:238
AACTATCCGTTCTGCACGATTGAACCGAATGTCGGCGTGGTTACCGTTCCGGATGAGCGCATAACCAAGCTTCATGAAATATACAATTCAAAGAAAACAATCTACGCAACTATTGAGTTCTGCGATATCGCAGGTCTTGTAAAAGGCGCCTCCAAGGGCGAGGGTCTCGGTAACAAGTTCCTCGGTCACATTCGCGAGGTTGAGGCTGTTGTGCATGTTGTACGCTGCTTCGAAAACGATAACATCGTGCATGTCGACGGAAAAATCAATCCTGCAAACGATATTGACACCATAAATACCGAACTTCTTCTCAGCGATATGGAAGTTATGGAACGCAAGATTCAGAAAGCAGAGAAAAATGCAAAGTTTGACAAATCCGCAAGAGAGGAACTCGACCTTCTCCAGAGGGTATACGCCCATCTTTCCGAGGGAAAAAATGCCCGCTCCATGGATCTTGACGAAGAAGAGGCGGATTATGTGAAGACCATCGGTCTTCTTTCCTACAAGCCGATTATCTATGTTGCAAATGTTTCCGATGACGGCGTTGCCGATGCGGAAGCCGGTAAAAATCCTTATGTTGAGGCTGTCCGCAAAATCGCAGCGGAAGAAGGTGCTGAAGTCGTTGTCATCTGTGCGGAAATCGAAGCCGAAATGGCAGAACTCGATGACGAAGAGCGCAGCATGTTCCTCGAAGAGCTTGGAATCGAAGAGTCGGGGCTTGATAAACTCGTAAAAGCATCTTATGCGCTTCTGAATCTGATTTCCTTCCTGACGGCCGGTGAAGACGAATGCCGTGCATGGACAATTAAGCGCGGAACCAAAGCTCCACAGGCGGCCGGCAAGATCCATACCGACTTCGAGAAGGGCTTCATCCGTGCCGAAACGATTGCCTACGATAAATTCATGGAAGTCGGCGGCTCCATGGCGGCTGCCAAAGAAAAAGGCTTTCTGCGTTCCGAAGGCAAGGAATATGTGATGAAAGACGGAGATATTGTAAACTTCCTGTTTAATGTTTAAAGGTAAAAAAGCAAAGAGCCTTTGCGCTGCGGGCGTGTTCGTCCTGCAATACAAAGGCTTTTTTTCTGAATTGATTTGCCGAATAAATTTGCTGCATTAATTTCTAAATCAATGCCAGGAGCGCGTCCCGCTCCTCTTCCGTCAGCTGCATGCTCAGGCATACACGCTCGATGGTTTCCATGTCCGGTATAAAGTCAGGCTCCATGCAAAGCTTCGTAAAGTCGTTCTTGCTCATGCCCATCCTCGAGAAGGTAATCGTTCCGTCGGCAATTTTCCTGTCATAATATCTGAAAAACAGTGTCTTAAATGTGATTTCTTCCATATTGCTTCCTCTTCTTTCTGTATATAAGTTCCAAAAGGATATTAATAACCGCTGCAAGCAGAATAATCAGAATCCCGCAGTGCAGGAAATACGCATCCGGCAGAATTTTGATAATCGGATCGGTTGCCGGATTAAACAGCCAGTAATCGTTTCTGAAAAAAATCGCATGCACCATCGCGAACGTCTTGTTCCAATCGGCTGCAGCCGCCGCAAGCACAATCACGCACAAAATCGCAGATTCCGCTGCAGCCGCCCGCATCCATCCGAAGTCCCTTCGCTTTGCAATCATTGCCGCTGCAAACACCGTTCCGAATATGGCAATCCACTGCGTCGCAAGGAAGATTTCTTTCACCTCTTCAAAGTGGATTCTGCCCTCTCGCGACATTCCGAAATCCTTGAATTCGAGCCTGTCCGGGCCGCCAATCCGGTTATAGTCAATCAGGATGTCAAAGTTTTCTCTGCACGCTTCGGCGCTTACCCCGGAAGTTTCCGGAATATTAAGCTTCTCGATATCATAATAGTAAAGCGGTTTAAAAAGCACCACCGCAGTGATTGCAATACACACGGCAGTCACCGCGGCAGCAAGCCCGATTAAAATGTTCTTTCCCCTCTGCGCCATTCTTTTACCCCTATGCCTCCCCTTTCGTGCCGGCTCCGGTTTATACTGGATTAAGCCCCAATCCTGTGATACAATACTGCATGTAAGAAAGGAGCTTCGTATTCTGCTATGAACATTATACCATATAACTACCATACGCATACAACTTTTTGTGACGGAACCGCATCTTTGGAAGAAATGGTTCTGTCTGCCATCGACCGCGGTTTCAAAGTCATCGGTTTCTCCGGGCACAGCTGCACTGCATATGATGGCTGCTACTGCATGAGTCTTGACGGAACGCGCAAGTACAAGGACGAAATTAAACGGCTCCGGCTGAAATACGCGGGCAAAATTTTGATTTTGTGCGGCATCGAGCAAGATTTCGGTTCTGACGAGCCAATCGATGACTATGATTATGTGATTGGCTCGGTTCATGCGACATTCCCGGATGCCGCGGAGGATGCCCGCGACTGTTTCCACGGTTTTGACCGGAGCCGGTATTATTACATTGACTGGAGCACGGACCGGATTCGTGAGGCAGTAGCTTCCGATTTCGGCGGTGACCCGTACAGCTTCATCGAGCATTACTACGACACCGTTGCCTTGCTACCGAAGGTCACGAATTGCCACATCATCGGGCATTTTGATCTTGTGACCAAATTCAACGAAAAAGAGCCTTGGTTCGATGAAGCCAGCCCGCGGTACAAGGCCGCCGCGCGAAAGGCTCTGGATCGGATTTTTGAGACTTACCCGCTTTCGCGTGCCTCGAAATTGCCGGGGTCGGACGGCATGCCGATCTTTGAAATCAATACCGGGGCAATTTCGAGGGGCTGGCGGACCTCTCCGTACCCGGCACCTGAGATTTTGAAGGAGGTCCGACGACGCGGCGGTCATGTCATGATCAACAGTGACAGTCATGCCACCGATACCATTGACTTCGCCTTCGAAACCGCTGCAAAGCTGGCACGCGCATGTGGCTTCACGAGCGTAAAAATCATCACCGAAAGAGGTATTGAAGACCTGCACATATAAATATCCAAAAAGGAGCTGATGCATTAGCGGTTTTCCTCTGATGCAAGCAGCTCCTTCGTTTTTTGTATTTGCCGTATTTTGCCGTATTTTGCCGCAGCAAGTATGACAGGATCAGCCGACCCTCTTCAGGCAGCATTTTTCCGCAAGTGCCGTTCCGATTGCCGTACCGTATTCTCCGTCTTCCGGCACAATGAAATTAAGATCCGGGAACATAGTTTTGATCATGCGGCATACGCATTCACATTCCGGGAAATTCGTAAGGGCACCGATAAGGATGAAATCCTTTATATTCGTTCCCTGCGAAATAAGGGCAGCGGTCTGGCAGATGGACTCGATGACCATATGAACGATTCCGGCCGCCTTGTCCTCGCAGGTTGCCCTTGAGGATGCTTTGCCGAAATTGGAAGCAGTCACTTCAAGGTTCAGGCCCGGAAGCGGCTTGTCGGATATGTCGCCCACGCGAAGGTCGATATGTCCCACCTTTCCGCCGGAAGCAAGCTCCTGAATTTTGTCGATGTCATCGGTATTAAGCATGAGCTTCGAAAGTCCTATAATGGTTCCTCCGCCTATGCCGATTCCTCCCAAATGTGTCGTGATCCCGTCTTTAACGCCGACAAACGAAGTTCCGGTTCCCATGCTTACGACCATGAACTCGGCTTTGCCTTGTGCAAAATATCCGCCTCCCACGCCGTTTGCGGTAAACTCATCAACCTTATATGTAGGCAGACCGTATATCGGCTGCTCTACGCCGGCACATCCCACGCCCGTAAGATTTACCTGCTGTATGTCATCTAAATTCAAGTGATTGTCATACAAAAATTTTCCGAATGCACCGAATAAAGATGCAATCGCATTATTCGCCGAAATTTGAACCGGCTTCAGCATTTTTCCCTTATCAAACCCTGCGATTTTGGTGGTGCTTCCGCCTATATCAATTCCTACTACGATTCCCATTATGCAAAGTCCTCTTTTCTTTTCTGTAGTCAAACTTTGTTAATTATATCACAGCACATATATCTTGTCTACATTATTTTAGATTAAAGTTTGCTCAGATTATGCTTCTTTTTTTCCGTTCGTTCCTCTTTTTTCGATGCGCTGATAAACCCCAAAGCACAGAAAAGCATGAGAAGAAAATAAATGCCTGCTGCCGATTCATCGCCTGTCTTTGGAATTTCTTCCTTTGGATTGTCCGGTTTCTTCGGTTTTTCCGGTTTTTCCGGTTTTTCCTGCTTGTCAAACGAGATGGTCTGCCCTTTATCTGTGATATCCCTATGCTCCGCAATCTTTACCCCATCGCAATAAATTTCCTCAAATACCACGACGTCTTTGCCTGCTAAATCCGTTGCATCAAAGGTAAAGTGGATGTCCTGCGTTCCGGTGGAAACTGCCGGCTTAAATGCTGCTTCCGCTGTCACTTCTTTCCCGTTAATCAGAACCGGCTTTCCGCTTTCCTTATCCATAATCTTTCCGCAAAGCTTGTATTCCTGCCCGGCAGTCAGGTTATAGAAGTAAACCGTATCGACGATGGTTACATTCTTTCCCGCAAGGGCGATGTGGTCGTTTGTCCTGCTGTCCTTTGCGATGGTTCGGATAGTCGGTTTTGCAGTGTTTGGCGTTGGCGGTGTTTCCGGTTTTGCCTTATCGTTCCTAACCGGCGATGCGTTTAGATTGTCCAGGGTGTTTATCTTAATCTTGATTACATCCGCCTTGCTGTCCTGTCTTGCAAGGGTTACGGATTTTGCAAATTTGACAGCATCCGACTGATTCACGCCGTTTACCGATGCAAGCATACGCTCGCCGTCCTTAAGCTCCCCTTTCAAAGTATTGTTTAGAATCGTCTTAAGCTTTCCGCTTCTGTCGAGGATTACTCTTACATTTGCGCCGCTTTCCGTTTTGAAGGATACAATATCGCCGGCGATTAGAAATATCTCCTTGCTTTCGGAAAGCACTTCTTCGCTTGTTTTTCCGCCTCTTTCGCGGAAGATGCTTCCTTCAATTACATTCTCGCCTGCAAGATTTACATACTTAGCCTTTGCTTCCTGCGTATAGGTCTGATTTTCGTCCTTTGTTATCGGAGTTCTCGTAACTTCTGCTGTGAGTCGGTCTGCGCCGCTTCCCGGCTCGGTTACCACAATGCGATCTGTGATTACGGCAGGGGATTCGCCTTCCGGCAGGGTAAACTCTGCCTCAAACACGCCGCTGTAACCTGTGTAGCTTACCTTTGGAAGGAAGGTCTTTGTTACGCCGTCGTAAGTGTATGTGAACGTGTTTCCGGATAAGGTCACTTTCAGCGTTTTTTCGTTTGGAAGAATGACATCTGCACCTATCTCACCTGTAATGGCAATCTCTGTTTTCGAAAGGTCGCTTCCTGCCGTAATCTTGATACCATCTGCTTCCACATCTTTATCGAGCGGATATTCGATTCCGTTAATCGTGATTGTCGGCATTGGATATCTTGCCTCGGTATTGATCGTGACCTTTGCATGGTTAAAGCCGCCTGCGAGAATTTCTCCTGTTACACCGTCTGCGCTTCCTTCGCCAAAGGTGCATTGCTGGGAAGTGATTTCTTTATCCTCGCCCACTGCAAAATAAAACGGCATGTCATTGAGAAGATACCCCTGCTTTGTCGCAAGTTCTTTGATATAGTAAACGCCAAACGGAAGCTTGATATGGCTTAAGGCTTTCCCCTTGTCGTCCATCTTGATGATGTCCATGAGGGATCCCTCTTTCAGCGTGGTCTTTCCTGCCTTCAGCTCCTTGGCATTGTAAAGTCCAAAGGCTGCGCCGCCGGATTCCGCATACTGGCCGCTTTCAAATGTGGTTTCAAACACTTTCTCAAGGTCGATTTCGGCTGTGAAGAAGCGGTTTTCAAGATTTGCACCCGCCCATACAAGCGGTGTGAACCGGTCTTTGTATGATAATTCCACTTCGTAGCCGGTATCATCCTTCACATAACCGTTTGGAGCCGAGATTTCGCGGATGATATATTTTCCGAGTGGGAGAAGCTTTGAGACTGCTTTTCCGTCTTCGCCGGTTGTGATGGTATCCACAAGCTGACCGAGGCTCGCGCGGTTTGTCTTGTAAATGTTATCAAGAACAATCACGCCAACACCGTTTCCGGATTCTGCGGTGTCAGCAAACATTGTCATGGTGTAGCCGTCTGCGAAGGTAATTTCCATCGGATTTTCGGCTGTCTGATTAGAAACGATTTCAATGCGGTAACTTTCCGCTTCGCCGGTTTCTGCCGATTCAATTCTTTCGGATTTCCATGTTACGCCCGGAATCGGCGAGCCTTCTGCGGTCGGATTCTCCGGACGAAGAGCCGAGTACCAGTCGATAATATTGTCTTTTCCGCCTTCCTTAAAGTTTAAAGTTGGAACAATATACTGATAGTCTTTGTCAACCGCACTCTGCGGAAGCGTAAGAATCGTCTTCATGGAGCCGCCTGCATAATACATTTCCGTCTTGATCCCGTCTTTGGTTAAGAAGAAAATCGGGGAAGTCGGTTCTTTTCCTGTGAAAGTTACGGTATTTCCGTCTTCGCTGTAGGTATAGCCTGCGCCGATGTCATAGACCGGAGTAATGGAAGATACCGGCTTTGTGATCTTTACTACCACATTTTTGTCCGCAGCGGAGGCCTTTGCATCTACCGTAAAGCCGTCCCAGGCGAAAGTGAAGCCGTTCTCATCGCCGCAGGCCTGTTCGTATCTTGCGGTAAATTTCTGAACGAGCATCTTTTTGAAGTTGCCGTTCGCATCGCAGTCCTGCCAGGTTGTGCCGTCACTGAGTAAAATCTTGTACTTTATGCCATCTTCTGCGGCTTTGCTTGCGATGATGTGGTGCGTTTCTTCTTCCGGATCACCGGTAAAGGAAACAAGGCTATAGCTTTCCGGAAGCGTATAGGTTGGAATCGGAGTTCCGTCTTCATCACAGCGAACCATGGAGTTTTCGGAAACAAATTCGCCTGCCTGATAGTAACCGATGGTTTCCACTGCAAAATCATCGCCAATCTTTACAACTGCTTTTTCGCCTTTTGTCTTCTTTGCAAGTTCGCAGCCGTTTTTCCATTCGTAGGAAGTTTTTGTTTCCTTTACCTCCGGAACTTCAAATATGCCGTCTCCGTCCGCATCCTGCGCCGGTGTTACGACTCTTTCCTCTTCTTTGACATCTTTAGCTGTAAGTATATATGCCTTGTAGTCCTTTTCTTCGTAAGCAGAAACCCCGATATCGGAAAGGTCAACATCGTTTCCGCTGATGTCGGTGTCTTTTCCGCCAAGAAGTTCGCAGGTGTAGCTTTTCTCACTGACAGAGAGGCTTGATGCTTTTCTTGTATCGGTCGGATCTTCTTTTGCAAGATAGCTTTCGATTGGGGAAAAGAATTGCTCGCCAACCGAGCCGCTCGGCTTTGTTTCCGGAAGCGAAAGGCTGTAGCCGGAAGCAGTCGAGGTTACTTTTGTGACTTCCACATCCGTTACCGCATCGCCGTTTGCCTTGTAGTTCATGTTTACCGTTACATCGTAGCGGTACTTAAAGCCTGCTTCTTCCTTTTCGTAGCTGTAAGAATACTTCGTATCCTTTTGCTCCGGTGAAACATAGACTCTTGTGTACCTTCCGTCTTCCTTAGCGGCTCTGTCTCTTAAGTACCAAAGCTTTGCGCCGGAAGCATGAAGCATTTCGCCTGTCTCATAGATGTCGCCTGTGCCCTTAAAGAACTTCGAAAGGGCACTTGTGATGGTTTCAAAGAGGTTTCCTAGATTCGTGGATCGGGTCTTTGGAATCGTAAACTGCTTTCCGGTTTCACTGTCATAAAGGTCCGGTCCGTCCGTTCCGTCATTGAGCCAAGTGTCAATGGCAGCATAGATGTTATAGATAGCATCCTTTAAAGCTGCTCCCATTTCATAAATCGGCGTAAAGACTTTCTTTCCGTCTTTGGTCTCTTCCTGAAAGCCGGAAAGCACTTCTCCGTCTTTTTTTATCTCAATTTTACCCTTTACCATGTTGTTTGCCATGGCAACCGCTTTGTAATAGCTTGTGTACGGATAGTCTTTCGCATCGTAAGCCGGGGCTGCTTCGGTGATGTTTCCGTCTTTATCAACTCTTTGTGCAAAGTTTCCGTCGTTATGATCTTCCTGCTTTTCCACCGTGAAAGTGTAGAAGTTAAAGACTTCGTTTACCTTGTAGCTGTCTTTTCCCTTGTAGGTGATTTTCTTTCCGGCAGCATCATAGACACCGACTAAATCGCTGTACTCATGCCCAAGAAGTGCTTTTTGCTGTCCTTCTTCTACTTTTCCGTAGTCGTGATTTTTAGCAGTATCCCCTGCGCCGTATTCACCGACAAAGTAGCCGGAAGGAAGCAGCCATTCTTCGAGGCGGTAAGTTCCCCATTCGAGTTCATACGGAATGGTGATTTCGCCGTTTTCGTCTGCCTCCCAGGTGTAAGGGCCGTCTTTTGTGATATCTTCTGCATTCGGAAGGAGTTTTCCGTAGTTCTTTGCTTTCGCCGGGTCTAAGAGGAGCGGATCTCCCATATAGCGGATATAGAACTTGGTTCCGGCCGCTCTTACCTGTTTTCCGGTCTCCGCATTGGTCTTAATCACCTTAATGACATTCGTAATCTTCTTGTCGCGAACATTATAGTCATATCTATCATCATTCTTTTCTGTTACATCATAAGTCTTATTATGTTCTCCGATTTCTACCTGAAAATGTTCAAGAACATATGACGCATCGTCTGCGGAGACTTCGCTCATTGTGTAAGTTCCATACGGAATATCCAAAACCAGAAGGTCGCCGTTTGTGCCAATCTTCATGTCGGTTACGGTATTGTCTTCTCCGGAATCATCCCGAACAACCCGGTATACGGCCGTTCCGTCCGCAAGGTCCGCTTCGCGAACAAAGCGCACATACGGGTGGTTTTCAAAGCCGCCGGAGTTCAGTTTTAATTTCCATAAAGACTTGGTGGAGTCTTTTTCACCGCCTGCAAGACCGCCTTTCCGCTCCGAAAAAACATCCGAGCCTTCGATGGACTTAGAAAGCGTGAGTTTTCCGCGGTAGCAGTCGTTTACGAAAGTATCGGCTGCTGCTGAAATCGGGTCAGCGACGGCACTTAAGATCCCGTTTTGTGCTTCGAGCGTGATGCCAGCACTTGCCGAGGCTTTCACATCGTAAACAATCTCAGACCAGCTCTGCGGCTCGCAGGCATAGTTTCTTTGATCCCGGGTATATGCGTTATATTTTACCGTAACGCTTCGCTCGCCGCTGTCCGGCTCAATAAATCTTCCGTCCGGGCGGATTTCGCGGATGGTATAAGTCACTTCTGCGTCCCAGTCATATCTTGTCGGACCGTCGGATATCTTGTCGGACCGTCGTTTCCGCAGTGGTCGGACGGCGGATCGCCAACCAAGTGAACGGAAGTGGTTCCGCTTGCGGTTTTCGTAAGCATGGATTCATCGCTCCACGGTTTATCGGAAAGCGTCTCGGTGCTTCCGTATTCATCCAGCGTTACCCGGTCAACCTCTTCTCCGTTACGAAGAAGCACATAGGTTGCAGAAAGGGCAGCATCACCCATTGGGGTCTTCGTATTTCCGTCAAATCCGGGATTTAAGTCTTCTTTATCGACATCAATCTGAATGGTCGGAAAATATTCCGGGCTTGGAGGTTCTTCCGGTTCCGGCTCCGGTGGGATATCTTTGCTAAACTTCACATAACGGGCAATCGGGTCACACGAGCCCGTTGCAAGAGCCTGCACATGGCCGCCTCTTCCGTCTTTACATTCCCAGACCAGCATATCATCCGGAACCTGCTTAAAGTAGTCGATCTTTTTCTTTACCGTATAGGTCTTATCCCAGTTTGGCTCCGAGTCCATGATGTACTGATAGTAATATTTCCTGCCTTCAGGTGTAATCTTGATGTGATAATTCTTGTACTCGCTTTCTTTCTTGTCGTTTTTCACCATTTTAAGGGCAATGGCTTCTTTCTTTGAGACATAGATTTTCTCCGAGTACCATTTCTTATCCTCGCCTTGCGTGAGTTTTAATACTTTTGGCTTCTCTTTATCATAACTACCCACTTTCATGGAAAGATTGATGTGGTCTTTAATGAGTTTTGCCATGTAGTTGTAAATATCTACGGCTCCGCACTTTTCAATCGGCTTCTTGTAGTGGCTTCCCGAAATCTTCTTGCCGGTTCCGGTTCCGGGATTTTCCACTCCTTGATACCAGTGATCCTCGTAGTACAGGCCGTTTGTGGAAAGCTTGTTGAAGTCCTTGTCACGAAAACGCTGCTGGGTTTCATGGATGAGCTGCCTGGTTGCAAGTTCCCAGTCGTCCAGGTTGTAACTTGATGCCGTTTTCTTGTAGTAGCTGCTTTCCTTAAAGCCAAGCGTATTTTCCAGCATTCCAATCGAGCGTCCGGACTGCCGGCCGTAAAGAAGGCAGAGGCTCATGTTGTTTAAGATATAGCTTAGCCCCTTTTTCCCGTACAGTTCTTCAAGGAAGGACTCATCTTTCTCTCTTCCTGTCAGTTTTACCGTTTCATCGGCCATCACCCCGTGCTCGAGGCAGTAGGCGACATCGCCGTTGACCCGGTAGGCGCGAATCGGGCTGACTTCCCTTGCCGGGCCGATCTTAAAGCCTCCGCCGCCGGCGTAGGAAACAAAGTATATCTGCATCCAGTTTGCATCTTTACCGGTATACTCGATTTTTCCGCCGCTTGCGGATTCTAAAACGCGGGTGTCCTTAAAGCTTCCCGTAATTCCGCTTGTCGCATCTGCTTTTCCTTCCCCCATGCCAAGCGGCATATAGGTAAAGGCAATCAGAAACGCAAGGAAAACCACAAGAAGCTTCTTTGTTTTACTGATTTTGTTCATCGTTTCTTTTCCTTTCTTAAATTTTGATATGAAAAAAGCCGCATCAGCGGCTCTCATCACGGTAGGTTCTCTTGTCTTATGCATACTTTTCCTCCTTTTTGCAATAAAAAAACGAAAAAGATTTCTCTTTCCGTTTGACAATTTATCCGGTTTGGTGTATTTTATATATAGAAAAAGGATTACCGCTTGTGGTTAGGCGGTTCCGTCAAACATATTGAACAAAACCGTCAAACGCATTGTTTGGCGGTTTTCCTTTACTTGCGTTTAATCGAAACGATCAGTGACGCAAGCCCTATCAGTACAAGCGAATAGGTGAGTAAATCACTTACTGTTATGTATGTCATAGGCGCCACCTCCTTTCGGAAAGTGACGAAACCGCCTAGCGGATAATCCTTATTCTAGCTTAAGTGTAATCTATTTTTTCTTTTCCTGCAAGGGGCTTTATCCAAGCCACCATACCTGCCAGGTACCATTTCCCCGATCTCTTGTGTAGAGGATGCCTCTTGTTTCTTCAGCCAGTCCCCACCAAGCACTGAAATAGTCCTTGAGTATACTCTCGCAAAAAATATCAAGCATATATTCTTTGCTATCGTACTGATTTATTGTTTGCCAGGTCCATGCGGTTCCCCACGATGCGTTTTCCGGAGTTGCACGAGTTGCGTAATCTTCTGCTTCTGCCAAGTCATAGGTCGGGTAGTTTTCATCGACCCAGGTATGCACAAAATCCTGAAGCTGTTTTCCGGATTTCCAGACAGGCTCGATGGTAACCGGTTCCGAATACAGGCCAAAGACTTTCTTTCCGTTTACCGTCTTGTAGGCTCTGACACGGAAGCTGTAGCTATCTTCCCCGTAACCCGTTGCCCAGTATGCTTTCGTTCCGAGCGTAATGTATTTTGTATTGTAATGCTCCTTTTTATTGTTCCATTCGTCGGGATAGTAATTTTCCCATCTCTTCGTAAAGTTGTTATATTCCCTCACATAAGTGTGCCAATTCCCATTCGCTGCCTTGTATTGCAGCTGATAGCCAGAAGCACCAGTGGTTTTCTCCCAGTTTATTTCGAATCCAACGGAGTCTTGGTCTGAAAACTTTACGCTTGCATTCTTAACCTTGTTCGGCTTCGCGTAGCAGCTGATCTTCGTGGAATACTTGGAGTAGACTTTCTTTCCGTTCTTTACCTGATAGGCACGGAGTTTATAGTAGTAGGTCTTGCCGCAGGTCAGCTTTGTGTTGATGTATTCTGGTTTTTCCGCACTGACAGTAGCAATTCTTGCATACTTTCCGCTTTTCTTTGTTGCCCGGTAAATCTGGTATCCGGATGCGCCGTCTACCTTGTCCCATGACAGCTTGATTTTGCTGTAGGAATAGCTTTTTGCGGTAAGCTTTGGAAGCACGGTCTTAATGTTTTGGCTCTGAACCATGATAGGCATGTCCGCATCTGCGCTGATCGGAACGGCTTCTTCTGTTTCCGCAAAGGCTGTAGCCGCGGTTGTGAGTGCGAGAACCATAGAAAGCGTGCTTGCGAGTAATATCTTTCTTAATTTCATTTCTTTTTCCTCCTTGTTCTTTGTTTCTAATATCTTCTGATTTACCCCTTTATATATTATTATATTAGTTGGCGAAAGTTTTCGCACAAAAAATATGAAAAAAAGGACAAGTTTTTTTCTAAGAGAGTTTCCGAGGGCGAAAATATGCCGAAAAAGGAAGTCTTTTTTTCTAAGAAAAAAAGGCTCTGCGCAACCGTTGCGCAAGTGCCTTAAGGCAAGTAATTGCAATGGTTAGAACCCCTGCAAGAATTTTCGGTTTTTTGGGCGAATTTTGCGCTTGAAAAACGGGAGAGCAGTACATTTATGACAACTCCTGTATAATTTGCTTCAGCACACCCGGAGAATATATTTTTACGTCTTCCGTCTGATAATCTTTTAGATTTCGCGTAACGATTCCGTCTGCCTTCATTCGCTTTGCCGTTTCGACCATAATAGCATCCTCGTAATCTTTCATATCCGAAATTAAGGCAAGTTTACAATCTGCACCTGTCGTATCAACAATATCGAATAGCTCTGTCATATTGCTGAGCAACTCACGCACAGCTTGTTCGTTTAAGCTCTTGCGTAAAAGGTAATAGATATCCGTCAGTGATTTTGCGGTGATAATTCCATTTATCTGTTGATTGGAAACAGCATACAAAAGATTGACGGCATCCTCACAAAATGGCTCGCGTTTTTGTAGAATATCCACTATTACACATGTATCGAATACAATGTTCATATTTTTTCCACCCTTTCATCTTTTGCCTCCTGTAGTGTAATGTCTGCCGGAATGACTCCTATCAAGGCTTCGGCCATCTGCATTCGATTTTTATTTGGGTTGCTGAGTTTTGCGATAACTTTTCCATTTTTGCTGATGTAAATATCTTCTTTGGCAGAGAGTGCCAAGTATTTCCCCATATTATTCTTGAATTCTGTCGCTGTAATTGACATACATTAACCCTCCTTTTCTTTAATTATATAGATATTATATTCCATTTCGCACATTTTATCAATAATTTTGAACGATTTTAAAGATATTTCGTTCGTTTTTTCGCCAGCCCGCAAAATATCACTATGTTACAATCATCTATGATAGTGATAACGGCAAGAAAGGATGTAGATATTTGATGCGTCGCTCTTATAAACCAAACGATTTGTTTCGTCAATTCTGCGGCTCCAAAATCCGATTAATTCACCGACTAACGGTTCCGGTTTTCCGATTCCGTTATTTCCGTTTCTGGAAACATCTTCGATGAGCCTGTTAATCTTTTTTAATGTCTTTCGGTCCTCTGTCTGCCAGTATATATAATCCTGCCATGCGTTTTCGGTCCATACCTTATTCATCTATTTCCTTCGCAAGCTCCTTTCTGACAAAGCATCCTGCTTCAAGCTGTGCCTTTGATTCCATCAGCCAATCGTAATTTTCTCTGCAGCCTAATAAATGCATATTTTCCAACATGTTATTGTAGGCACTTTCAGATATCATAATAATATTTCGATTCTCCTTTCTTGTAACAACTACGGTCTCATAGTCATCTGAAACTGTATCCATATATGCTTTTAAATTTTCACGCAATCCTGAATAATTCGTCGCAATCATCTTTATACCTCCATATAGTTTAAGTACAATTTTTCGTACTTAAATTATATGAATTATTTTGATAAATGTCAATACACTTATACACCCCCATCTCTCACATAAGTGCCTCTTTCCTGCACAAAAAAAGAGGACCGAAGTCCTCTGAAAAAAAATCAAATTTTATTTCTGCATTTTCCTTTGAATGAGTTTGATGATCTCAACGATTGGCATTACAAGGAATGCAAGACCGAGTGCAATCGCATATTCCATGAAGCTTATATGTTCGAATTCAAACGCTTCCGCAAGGAACGGCACATAGATTACCAGAGTTGTTGCCGCAAGGCTGGCAATGGATGACCAGATTAAAGCCCTGTTCATGTATTTCATTCCGAACAGGCTTCCGCGCTGCGAACGCATATTGAAGCTGTGGAAGATTTCAGCCATGGAAAGGGTCAGGAATGCCATCGTCGTTCCGTCCGGACTTGTCGTAATTTCCCATACACCCGCTTCGATATAATGTCCTACGAAGTATGCCGCGAGTGTAAGTACGGTCAGAACAACACCCTGATACATCATGTCTACGCCAAGACCGCCGGCAAATATACCGTCTGTCGTCTTACGCGGCTGTCTCTTCATAATATCATCTTCCGGTCTTTCCATTCCAAGCGCAAGTGCAGGGAAACAGTCTGTAATCAGATTGATCCACAGAAGGTGCACCGGCTGTAAAATTACGAATCCAAGCATTGTAGCAGTAAATATGCTGAGCACTTCACTCATATTGGATGCAAGCAGGAATTGAATCGACTTACGAATATTATCGTAAATCCTTCTTCCTTCTTCAACCGCTCCAACAATCGTAGCAAAGTTATCGTCCGCAAGAACCATATCCGCTACATTCTTGGTAACATCAGTTCCTGTGATACCCATACCAACGCCGATATCCGCGGATTTAATGCTCGGTGCATCGTTTACACCGTCACCGGTCATGGCTGTTACATAGCCTTTTTTCTTCCACATGTTTACGATGCGAACCTTATGCTCCGGCTGAACACGTGCGTAAACGCTGATGTTTTCGATTTCTTTCTCAAATTCCTCATCGCTCAAGTCATTCAGCATTGCGCCGGTGATTGCGCGTGTATTCTCGCTCAGGATTCCCAGTTCTCTGCCGATTGCCGATGCTGTGTCGATGTGGTCACCGGTTATCATAATCGGTCTGATTCCCGCTTCGTTACATTCTTCAATCGCCGCCTTAACTTCCGGTCTTACCGGGTCGATCATGCCCTCAAGGCCGATGTAGCAAAGGTCTTTTTCCACTCCCGCAGGCGAAATGTCACCCGGCATTTCGTCATAGGTTTTGAAGGCGGCCATGAGAACACGCAGTGCCTTGTCTGCCATCTGCTTGTTTGCACCTGCGATTTCTCTTCTGTCTTCTTCGGTGATTTCACGGATTTTTCCGCCCTTTATAATCTTGGTACACTTCTTAAGGACTTCATCCGGAGCACCTTTGGTGTACTGAATGATTTTTCCGTTGGAGACTCTTTTGTGCAGAGTTGACATCATTTTTCTGCTGCTGTCGAACGGAACCTCGGAAATTCTCGGCATCTCCTTTTCAAGCTCCGCTTTTTCAATTCCAACCTTGTGAGCATAATTTACAAGCGCACATTCGGTAGGCTCTCCGATTGCGGAGTCTTCGCCTTTCTCGATTCTTGCATCACAGCAAAGAGCCATTGCTTCTGCCAAAAGACCGTCCTCAGCTTCTCCGCTGCTGCATTCAACAACAGTCATTTTATTCTGCGTAAGCGTTCCTGTTTTGTCGGAACAAATAATCTGTGCGCATCCGAGCGTTTCAACCGCCGTGAGCTTTCTTATGATGGCGTTTCGTTTACTCATATTCGTAACGCCGATGGAAAGTACGATGGTTACAACCGCTGCAAGTCCTTCCGGTATTGCCGCAACGGCAAGGCTTACCGCGATCATGAAGGTGTTAAGCAAAACAGTTCCGTTAATGTCTCCCGCGCGCAGAAGGCTGACTGCAAAAATAACGACACAAATTGCAAGAACCAGAATCGTCAAAATCTTACTGAGCTGCGTAAGCTTAATCTGCAAAGGAGTTTTTCCTTCCTGTGCCTGTGCAAGTGCATCTGCGATTTTACCCATTTCGGTGTTCATGCCGGTTCCGCAGATAACGGCCTTGCCTCTTCCGTAAACGACCGTGCTTCCCATGTACATCATGTTCTTACGGTCTCCGAGAGGGATGTCTTTCGCTTCTCCAAGGGAGAGCGGTTTACAGAACTTGCTTACAGGAACGCTTTCTCCCGTAAGTGCTGCTTCTTCAATCTTTAGGCTGTTGCTCTCGATAATTCTTCCATCTGCCGGAACGGCATCTCCGGCTTCCAGAATCACAATGTCCCCTACAACCAGTTCTTCGCTCTTTACAGTCTGAACTTTGCCGTCTCTGAGCACTTTGCTGGTTGCTGCCGCCATTTCCTGCAGAGCCTCGATTGCCTTTTCGGCCTTGCTTTCCTGATACATTCCCAGGATAGCGTTAATGACAACAACTGCCATAATTATGATAACATCCGCAAAGTTTTCACCCGCATAGTATGAGGTGATTCCCGACACTGCCGCAGCTGCAATCAGCACGATAATCATCGGGTCCGCAAGCTGCGAGAGAAATCTCTTCAGCAGTGAATCTTTCTTGGCCTCTGCCAGCTTGTTTTTTCCGTCGCGGGCAAGCCTTTCGCCTGCCTCAGCGGATGTCAATCCTCCTATGCCGGATTTCACTTCCGACAAGGTTTCGTCAACATTTTTTAAGTAGTATTGCATTTCTCCTCCTCCGGTAGTAAGTCAATAAAAAAAGACTTCCACCATATATTTAGTATATACGGTAAAAGTCTTACTATTTAAGATATCAGCGAATCGGGCCTCCCCGATTGGGATGTCGCAAAATACCACGCGTACACGCGCCAGTTACTCCCTTTTACAATTTATATATTCTACTACACAATACAATTAAATGTCAACAAAAATTATATATTTTGAACGAAAATAATATTCAGCTCCGTCTGAAACTTAAGAAGCAGACAGAACAGAATCATGATCCCCATCGTCATGATCAGGTTTTTCATCCTCCTCGTCCTCCTTTGGCGCCAAAACGACTCCTTTGAAATGATATTCCACTCTGTTTTCTTCCTCAGATATTCCGAGCATTTTTGCTGCTCCGATGATATTTTTCAGCGGCACACGCACATCATAGACATAAGTTTCGGATTCCGCTTCCTTCACATCGATATGGATTTCATCCGGCAGGCAGTTCAGCACCTGTGCGGCATTTCGCCTTAAGTTTTGGATGTTTTCGGCTGAAACTTCGCCGGCTTCGACCGCAATATGCTCAAATTGCTTTACATAACTTCCGCTGCCTGCGAGTTTCGTATAGGTTATTTGATTTGTAACAAACTGCAGAACAAAAATCATCAATATCATGATTGAAGCGATTGTAGTTATCATATCCTTCATCCATATGCCTCCACCGTTCTTCTCATGGCCTCCGCACTTACGGAGCGAAGGCTGCCTGGCTGCCCGCCTGCCATCATCTCAAATATGATGCATCCAAGCAGTATGGTTCCCATTATGATAATCAGCTGTTTCATATGCCACCCGCCGCCTTTCCGAAATCAATCGTATCCATAATTGCACTTGTTCCTTCATCCATAATATCCTCAGCTGCTGTTTTCAGCGAATTTCCGTCACCCAGTATGAGTGAATTCACAATCAATGCTCCAAGCAAAATCGTTCCTATAATAATAATCAAATTTTTCAACTCATTTCCTCCTAAAAAAAATTCTTAAGCATATTCAGTGTGTCCATGAATACCGCAACCACGACAAAGTTGATAAGCAGTGAAAAAACCGTGGCACTTGACCAAATCGTGGTTATGACACTGTTTCTCTGTGCAGTCTTAAGAGCCTGCGTCATTCGCTTTTCTGCTATCATGTTCTGAAAAACCTCCATCTGTTCGATCAGTTCGGACGGATTTATCTTCTCGACTTTTGTCAGTATGGCTGCGAAATTCCTTCCTGCCTTGGTATTCACGGCATCTGCAAAGTATCTAAATGCCTCTTCGTCTCTGCCCTGTCTGTACATCAACAGCATTTCCCGGTAAATCGGTTTTAATTTGACCGCATTTTCCATCAGCATCGTATACAAAAACTCACCCGAAAAAGGTTTTGCCCCATTTACGATTGCAAGGTTTTTCAGGGTAATGCAGCTGTCATACAATTCGAGCTCCAAAATTTCTTTCTTCATTTCTCCCTCCTACAAGTCAAGCTTGCCTCGTGAAATATAGGTGAATACAATGACTCCGGAAATATAAAGAATCAGCGAAACAACAAACCATGTGAGTCCTGCGGCGGTTTGAAATTGATACAGTAAAAATTTTCTCCAGCTTAAATTGAAAAAGAAAATTCCACCTACCGCTGTAAGGAGATAACAAATCGGTGCAAGATACTTGAGCATCAGTTTGGCCTCATTGTTTTCTCTTTTTACATATTCGTTAATTTTTCTTGCCATTTCCACCGACCTTGCAAGATCGGCAAGTGCATGCGTAACTTCTATGCCCGAAGACAATGCAAAGTATAGATTAACCGCAAGAATTCCCGCCCATGAGGTATTGATGGAAAGCCTGAATTCATCCAGAATTTGCTTCAGTTCGTCATTGCTTCCCGCAGAGTTTATGCCTTTTGACAAATTAAAAAGAAGCCTCCTGCAATTCGGTGCTTCTTCCATGCTTGCCGCGCTCACTTCAATCGCACGCTGCATATTAAAATAATTAATCTTATAGTTTTCCAAAAGTTCCGTAATCAGTATTTCACCTTCCCTTGAACTCTCGACCCGAATAAACCGAAGTTTCACGCGAAGCAGTGCATAGGGCAGCAGCAATGCGAACACAGCCGCCGTTAAACACAAAATGTCACCGATTCTCCCGCTCAGCAATGAAAACACAACGCTGCCCGCTCCTGCAGAAAGAAACAAGAAAATTCTCATTTGTTTTCCGCCGCCTTTTCCCGTTGTGACCTTGAGCAGGGTTTTGATATGCTGTGAAAAAGCATTTTCGTACTTTTTCACATAACCTTTGCTGATTTCATCAATCCACGGCATAAGCAAAAGCAAGGTCCCGCTGAATGCACACAGTAAAGCCGCTGTTTCAACCATTTGCATCCTCCCTTTTCTTCATGTTTGGATGATAGTATCTCGGATAAATCACTTTTTTCCCCACCATCGGGTATTTTTCGGACAGCGCTCGTAGTTCTTCTCTCATGGTTTCCGCCTCCTTCGGCCAAAGTGCAAGCAGCTTTTCTTTTTCCGCACCTATGTGATTGTTCCACTTCCAAGTCCGGCTTCGTTCGTCGTAAATGCAGATAAGGTGAATGCTTACACGGTCTGTTTCAATATCGTAACATAATTCGGAAATCGACTTCAGCTTCTTCACAGCCCGGTTATCTTCCTGCTGAGCAAGTTCAAAGATATAGTGAAAGGCACAAAACACTTGCAAAATCAGGCTTTGCTCGTCTCCCCCGTATCGGCTCTTTATCTTGGTTGCAATTTTGTAGGGCAGGTTCGGAATATCTCCCGAATGAACCGTGGCTTTGCATCGCCCCGCTCCAATTCCTGATATTTCCAATGCCAGTCGGAAGCTTTGAGCATCACGCATCTCCTCCAGAATCACATAATCGTTATCGCCTCTCAATAGGGATTTTGTCAGTGTTTCCAGCTCCTCACCATCGGCCACGAGCTGCATAAGCGGTGCTTCCGGCATAATTTTATCCCATGGTGTTTCCGGGTCTGTCGATATCGCAAGCCCTTCTTTATCTGCTTCTTCATATCGCTGCCATGTCTGCAGAAACGTCGTCTTTCCCGACCTCACGGTCCCCGCAAACATAACATTGAACCCTGCAGCAACCATCGTTTTGAAAAGCCGGCAGCCTTCGGCCGGTATTGTGCCCAGTTCGGCAAGTTTTTCAAAACTGAGATCTCTCAGGAGATATTTTCGAAAGACCATGATGTCCTGGTTCGGCTTCGTCCTTTCTCCCGCATAAATGGTCGCCCGTATTCCGTTGGAAAGATATAGTTCATGAAAGCCTTGTTCCATTCTTTGCCTTGGATTTCCCATCAAAAGCGCTCGTCGCAGCTGCTGTCTCCGCTCTGATGGGATTCTCTGCGGCTGAAGTACAGATTTTCCGTCTATCAGGCAGTAAAGCCTGTCTCCTATCAGTTTTGCCGAAGAAGATCGTTTGTATTCCTCTGTTTCGTCGTACACCCACGGTGCAAGCCCCGCAAGCCCGTAAAGTTCCGCAAAAACACCCTCTGTAAGGTTACGATACCAAAATGGCGGAATTACTTCCTGAAGCTGCTGCTGCGAAAGTATCTCATTTATTTCCTGTTTGTAAAAACGCATCTCTTCTTCGCTTCCCAATATTGCAGCTTTTTCACGCTCGAGCATGTTCATCTTCGCTAAGTCGTCCATACCCTTCCAGTGGGTGTCAAGGCAGATTTTTACCTGCTCACAGCATTTCTGAAAACCAATGGCTTTGCTTTGTATCAAATTATCCATCAGCCGTCACCTCCTGCCGCGTAAAGCAGAACAAACTTGTTCCCTTTATCTGCAAGTTTTCCCAGCATATTTGCTTGTTTCTCGCTCACAACGACTTCGATGTTGCTTACCGGTGCCGATCCCGAAAGTCTTTCATTCTCAGAAAAAATAACCTCCGCGTTGTTTCCGTCTCGTGCATATGCCACTACCGCCTTTGTCACAACCGCGCCCTTGCAACAGAACAATACATCGTCACCCCTCCTTAGTGTCTGTGGATAAGATTCCAGCCAATCATCGGGCAGCGAAAGCACATAATCCTCTGAAATACCTCCTGTGGCAAGTCTGTTATCGATGAAATATTCACGATACAGAGCCTCCGATTTCGGTATGTAATGACTGCTTTCCTTGCCGATTATGAAGGCTTCCTCTCCCGGTTTCAGAGCATCCTTGGCTGCATTCTCGACCTTCTTTGTAGTGAGCATATGCTTGTCGATGATACTGCTCTTTGGAATGTTCTCTTTAAACGTTAAGATCTCATCATATCCAATATTCCGTCTTCCCCAGAATTCCCAAAATCCAAGGGTCAAAAGTGCAGCACATATCAAAGCAATGCCTACGATTTTTTTCTTCATCCGCGTACCTCCTTTACACTATTTTACAGTAACATATTACCATATAATTTTGTATTTTTCAGCACATTTTTGAAAAAAATTAATAAATTTGCAAATTTTTTGCAACATGATACATAAGTATCTGTTGCCATTTCTTCCATGTATTGATGTGTGCATCCCCCGGATATCCTAAATTTTCAACGTTTTTTCTCCAAAGTCCTCTGCGGTATTTTTCCGGAATTTCGTCAAATGCCGCCTCTATGGCAAGAATCCTTGAAGAGAGATGTGCAATTTTTACGGCCCTGTTCCCCGTTATATCGCTTATTCTGCCTGTACCAAAACCATAATTCGACATATTCTTTTCTCCGACCGCAATCACATCCCTTTCCTCATTTAACCGCTTCAGTTCCTCCTTCATTCTGTTCAAATCCCTGAGTGCCCAATAAGACTGTCTGTATACCGGCTCGGGCAAAAGATAGACTTTCATCTTTTTCTGTTGATAATCTCTCATACTATTCACCTCTTTTCGCCTTAATCATACAGTATATAATGTTACATATTTGCTAATTTTTGTAACATTATGTCGAATTTACCAAAAATAAAAAGCTCCGCTGCATATCGCAGGGAACTTTTTAATGAAAGAGAATTTGAATATGTTTTTGCGTTTACATGATTTTTTTCAAAACAATCGGTGTGATAACCGTTGTGGCAATTACCACAATTACAATCGGCGGGAACATGGACGCATCTATGAGCCCGATATCGTATCCTTTTTGTGCCACAATCAAGGCAACTTCGCCTCTTGATATCATTCCCACACCGACCTGAATGGATTCTTTCTTATCGAATCCGCATACTTTCGCACCAAGTCCGCATCCGACGATCTTGGTCAGTATCGCTACTGCAAGCAGGATAAGGGAGAAGATCAAAAGCGAACTGGTAAACCCATCAAGGGAAACCTTCAGTCCTACGCTCGCAAAGAAAATCGGCGAGAAGAACAGGTAGGACGGTGAGGAAACCTTTTTGGCGATTTCATGCTTGATTTCATGCTGCGAAAGGAACAAACCAAGCAAATATGCACCGGTTATGTCCGCAATTCCGAAATATTCTTCAGAAGCAAAGGCAACGATAAAACATGCCGCCACGACATAGGTCGTAATTCTGCGCTTGCCTTTGTTTGCATCTATAATTCCCTTGAAAGATTTGCATATATATGCAATCATAATCATCAAAGCTACGTAAAGCAGAATCTTAAGTAAAATGCTCACGATGGAAACACTTTCGTCCTTGAGGCTTATAACAACAGTAAGAACGATAATTCCCATGATATCGTCTATTACCGCAGCGCCCAAAATCGCATTTCCTACTTTACCGTCGAGTTTTCCCATTTCTCTGAGGGCTTCTACGGTAATACTTACCGATGTAGCCGTAAGAACAACACCAATGAAAATAGCCTTTAAAATGCTGTCATAGTCGGTATTTCCCTCTTCGAAATAGAAATAGTAACATGCAGTGCCGCCAATCAACGGAACAATAACGCCTATCGCAGCGATAACAAAACAAGCAACGCTGTTTTTCCTAAGCTGCTCCATATCCGTATCAAGTCCCGCGGTGAACATCAGCAAAACAACACCGATTTCTGCCGTTTTGGAAATGAAGTCCGTTTGTTCAATCAATCCAAGACATGACGGGCCTATGATAATTCCCGCTAACAAAGCACCGACAACCTGTGGCATATTAACCTTGTTTGTCATGTCTCCCAGTATTTTGGTTGTAAGCATAATTATCGCAATACTCACAAAGAAAACATAATTTTCCATTGTCACAATTCCTCCAGTTCATAAGATTAATATCAGGTACCACAATTGATTATTATAGACAAGTTTCGACAAAATTTCAAGGAAATTTCACTTTTTTGACATTAATCTAAGCGGAACGTGAACAAAATTTGCGATTCATTGTAACTAAAGGACTTTATTCAGGAAATTCTTCGTTCTTTCTTCCTTCGGATGATCAAAAAGTTCAGATGGGGTTCCTTCCTCAACAATCGCACCGTCCGCCATGAAAATCACGCGGTCGGCAACTTCCCTTGCAAAACCCATTTCATGTGTTACAACGATCATCGTCATGCCTTCACCCGCAAGCTCACGCATTACATCAAGCACCTCCCCGACCATTTCCGGGTCGAGTGCTGATGTCGGCTCGTCAAAAAGCATAACTTCCGGATGCATCGCAAGTGCCCTTACGATTGCAATACGCTGTTTCTGCCCACCGGAGAGCATATTGGGATATTCGTCTTTTTTGTCGGCAAGACCTACCCGTTCCAGAAGCTTCACCGCCTGTTCTTCGGCATCCTCTTTGCTTGCAAGCTTAAGGGTTACCGGTGCCATCATAATGTTTTCGATGACTGTTTTGTGTGGAAAGAGATTGAAATGCTGAAATACCATTCCCATCTTCTGACGATGCAGATTTATATCTACATCTTTTGATGCGAGATTTACACCTTCGAAAAATATTTCTCCCGATGTCGGCTCTTCAAGAAGATTAAGGCTTCTGAGAAGCGTTGATTTTCCTGAGCCTGACGGCCCGATAATTGCCACAACTTCACCCTTCTTTACATCAAGATTACAATGGCTGAGTGCTGTGACTTTGCCGTCGTTATATTCTTTTACCAAATCCTTCACGGAAATAATATAGTTAGTGTTTGTCTCCACGACGCATTCTCCTTTCGATATGTTCAATAACCTTGGATGTCGGGTAGGTAATCAAGAAGTAGGTAAATGCTGCAAGCATAAATGGTCCTACCGATATAATCGTTGCACCTGCAATTGTCTGTGCGGTAAACATAATTTCCGCCATACCGATCATCATGCAGATTGAGCTTTCTTTAACCATAGTAACAACTTCATTTGCGAGTGCCGGCAACACATTTTTAATTGCCTGCGGGAGTATTACAAGCTGCATACTCTGTTTTTGCGAAAGCCCGAGAGAGCGTGCTGCTTCCATCTGCCCGCTGTCCACGGCAAGAATTCCTGCTCTGAAAATTTCCGCAACATATGCCGCACTGTTGAGTGCAAGTGCCGTTACTCCCGGTATGAATCTCGTGGAATCAATAAATCCGAAAAGCATGACCTTCGGAACAGGGATATAGAAGAAAACTCCGAAGTAGATTATCATAAGCTGCACCAGCATCGGTGTTGAACGGAAGATTGCAATATAAGCTCCTGAAAGCCACCGAATCAGCCTGTTTTTGCTCAATCTCATCGTTGCAAGCAGCAGTGCCGGAAGCACTGCCAAAAGCACAGATACCACAGAAAGAATCAGGGTGTATTCTACACCCTGAATCACTGCAGATCCATACTTTGGTAAAAACTTAAAGTTAAAAAACGCATACGCGGGTGTGTCTGTAAATAGACTCTGCCACCAATCCCAAAACATAGATACTCTTTCCTTTCTGTATAATTATTCTTCTTCAGGTGCCGAAACTTCCTGCATTACATCTGCAAGGGCTTCTGCATTTGCCTTAAATTCTTCAATCTTGTTTTCTTCTGTCATCTTTGCAATCGCTTCGTTAATCTTAGGAAGCAGTCCCTTAGGATCTCCCTTTGCAACAGCTACGCAAACCTCTGCGGATGAGCCAAGCTCGTCAAATGTCATCACTACAAGATCGTCATTGGTTGCTTGGTACTGCTGTGCTACGGAACCATCTACGAGGATTGCATCCACCTTTCCGTAAGACAGCTCTTTGATAAGATCGAGTACACTCTGAAGGGAAACAGCACTTACATTCGGAATTGCTTCGACCATTTTTAGTTTTGTTGTTGCAGTCTGTGCACCGATTGTCTTTCCTTCGAAGTCAGCATAAGATTTATACTGGTCTGCATTTTCCTTCTTAACGAGGAAGTGCGGAGCAGGTTCTGTCAGATAAGGGTCGGAGAAGTCAGCCGCTTCTTTTCTTTCATCGGTTGCTTCAATATCTGCAAGTACAATGTCAAACTGTCCTTTGCCGAGTGCTGTCAGCAGATTGCTGAATGACATATTTTCAACCTGAAGTTCTACTCCCATATAGTCAGCTATGTACTGTGCCGTATCAACATCGATACCACCGAAAACCATCTCTCCGTTTTCATCCGGATACATGAATTCAAACGGTGCATAGTCCGCGGAAGTTCCGAGTACAAGCGTTGTCATTTCCTCTTCGGTTTTATCTTTTGAACCGCAAGCGGTAAATGCCGTGAGTGCCAGAATCATAATAAGTGAGACTGCTAAAATTTTCTTTACTTTCTTTAAATTTTTCATCTTAATCTTTTCCTTTCACATTTGCATATTCATTTCTTTTTTAAAGACATGATTGAGTATACATCTTTATGAATAAAAATGCAATATGTTTTTTGAAAAAATACTAAAAAATTTTTATATTTATGCCT
Source organism: Firmicutes bacterium CAG:238 (assembly GCA_000435615.1). Taxonomy (GTDB): domain Bacteria; phylum Bacillota; class Clostridia; order Peptostreptococcales; family Anaerovoracaceae; genus CAG-238. The sequence goes on from FR881973.1 coordinate 25,570, forward strand.
ATATTTTAGTTATATACACAATTATTCACTATTTTGTTAATATCAAGTGCATATATATGCACTTGCGTGCAAATGTATATGCAAAAGGGGGCTGTCGCATTAACGGAAAA
>FR881974.1 GCA_000435615.1 Firmicutes bacterium CAG:238
CATGGCGGTCAGTTTGGTGAAAGACAGGGACTGATCGCTGCCCTGCGAAGTTGAGAGATTTGATTCATTCATGATTTTTCCTCCTAAAAGAAAGCAAAGCACGAAAAGTTTTGCTTTTTTTCTTTTTGTGTATTGACAAAATTGTATGAATGTACTATTGTATTAAATAGATAATACAATTCTGTTTTCGGTCAATATGCCATATGTGATATAGTATGAACCGAAGATTGGAAATTTATGAGTGAAGAGGGAGGTAGGCTCATGGACAAAAATTTGCAGGAGAATATGCCGATTTACATGCAGATTATGAACAACGTCAGAGAGGCAATTGCCTCGGGGGAACTGGCGCCGGGCGAGCGCGTGGCATCTGTGAGGGAGCTTGCAGGGGAATTTGAAGTGAATCCCAACACGATGCAGCGAGCGCTGAATGAACTGGAAAGAGAAGGGCTTTTGGTTTCGGAGCGAACAAGCGGCAGGTTCGTTACGAAGGACGCCGCGCTGATAGGGGAGCTCAAGAGGAGAATGGCCTCGGAGGCGGTGGACAAATTTCGAAGAGAGATGGCAGTGCTCGGCTACAGCGAGCAGGAAATGATGGATTTTTTTCTGAAGAGGTGTGAGTCCGCACCGGAGAAACAAATGGCGTATGAAAGGATTGGATGATTATGGCAAGTGAATTGAAACTGGTTAGCAAACCGATAGTCGAGATAAAAAATCTGACGAAAGAGTTTGACTTCGTGCGCGCGCTGGATGATGTCAGTCTGGAAATTCCGGAAGGACATATCATCGGTCTGCTCGGACCGAACGGCAGCGGCAAGACGACGCTGCTCAAAATTCTGGCGGGCATGTATGCGGAGTACCGCGGTGAAGTGCTCATTGACGGAGTGAAGCCGGGCGCGGAAACGAAGGCGCATGTGGCCTATCTGCCTGACCGGAGCGGCATCCCGGCGGACATGGCGGTCAGCGACATCGTGAAGATTTACAGGACCTTTTTTGACGATTTCGACGAAGAAAAATGCAAAAGGCTTTTGGAGACTTTTGATATAAAAATGCAGCAGATGCCGAAGGAAATGTCCAAGGGCATGATTGACAAGCTGCAGATCTGCCTCGTAATGTCGCGAAACGCAAGGCTTTACCTTCTCGATGAGCCGATTGGCGGCGTAGACGTCGAGGCGAGGGATCATATTTTGGATTTAATCATTGAGAATTTTAATCCGAAGGGGACGATGCTCATCGTGACGCATCTGGTGCGAGACATCGAAAGGCTTTTCGACTCGGTCATTGTTTTGAAGAGGGGAAAGGTAGAAAAGTTTACGGATTCCGACCGTTTGCGGAGCGAGTACGGCATGTCGCTGGAAGGGGCTTTAAAGGAGATTTTTAGAGATGGTGAAACAGGGAACTTGGAAAATCATTAAACTGAATATGTGGCTTGCAAGGGAGGAAGTGCCGGCAACAGTTGTGATGATGCTTCTGGCGGCGGTATCGCTCTTTTGTATCAGCAGGATGCTCCTGCTTTGCTTACTTGGATTTATCTGCATGATCATCGGATTTTACTTTTTGGAAAGGACGATGTATAAGATCTTTGGGGAAAACCGATACGGAAACTCCGCTATTCTCGTGAACATGCTGCCCGTTGACGAAAAGACGCTTCGAGGGGGCGGATACCTTGTGGCAGCAGGCGTGGTTCTGATATGTGTTTTGAGCCTGCCGCTCGGTTTTTTCGGAGGTTACTTCAGCTTGACACGCTATCATGCCGCCGATGCCATCCCAAGCTTTCTTCGCTGGCTCTATTGCGGAAGCAATACGGGCATCTCGGACGGGGCAGTTTATGCGATGCTTCCTTTGGAGCTTATTTTTGTGATACTGCTCACGCTCTGCATTACAACAGGATACGAGCGTGTGCTTGTAAGTGCGTGCCGAAAGAACGACGGCAGCCTGCCGGAGCGCAGTGCTATTCGCTCCGACATTCCATGGCTGTTTTTCCTGGGAGGAGTCCTGCTTCCGCGCTTGGCATTTTTAGCGGGAGACCGGGTGCCGCCGCTGCTTGTACTGCTTGTAAAGATTCTCATTGTGGGAACAGCAGCTTACTTCTTAATGAAACACATGCCGGAGCTGACTGCGACGAAGGTGAAGACTCGCAGAACATGGGAGTTTGAGTCAAAGGACGGAAATAAGGCGAAGGCATATGAAAAACTCGTAGGCGGCAAAGGGAAAATGATGGACTGGAAGTCGGTTATCTGCATTGTTTTGGTGATTTGCGTTTTTATCAGAAACGCAGGTGTAAGCAGCAGTCTGATAATTGTTTTTCTGGCTGCGTTGTTTTCTACTTTTGGAACGGTGGTGCAGTCATGGAATACGGCGATTCTGCTCGACGAAAATGCTCCGTTTTACTACAGCCTGCCGGTTCGCACGGAAGATATCGTGAAGGTACACATGAAAAGCGGATTCAAGTGCATGGCACCTCTTCCGCTGCTTTGCCTCGCACTGATACCGGTGACTGCCGTGTTTGAAGAGGGGCGCGAAAAGATTGTGGCTGTGATGACGAAGCTGATAGGAAAGACTGACGGCGGCCTTGAAACGGCAATTCTTTTCCTAATCTGGGTGCTGATTATTACGGTGCTTATGCTTACCTTCAGCGGATGGGGGCTCTTCAACAGTGCTTTTTCGGGAAGGTGGCGCGATCCTTTGACCCATAAGACAAGCCGCTTGGCGGGAGGTCTGTGCCTTTCGCTTGAAACAATCGTGCACATGCTGCTTCTTGTATTCATACTGCCGTTTAAAATCATAAATCCGATTGTGGGAAGCCTGCTGATTCTGACCGTTTGTGCGGCGGAATGCGTCTTTGTATATAGACTCTGCATATCGGAGCTTAGAGACATGTACAGCGCATGAAGCGAAAGGGGGAATGAAAATGAAGGGTTTTGGAAAATGTCTGAAGATGGATTTGCAGAGTGTTGGGGGTGAAGTTTCGGCGGCTTACATGACGCTGTTTCTCTTCACGCTTTTCGGGGCAAATCCACTGTTGGTTCCCAGCAGAATTTATATGGCGGATTATTCTTTCGCCATACCCGCGGCCGCGATTATTTTCTACTGCTTCTTCCGGATATTTAAAAGGCTTCTTTATATTGCCATGTTCACAGACGGGGCGATTTTATATCGAACACTTCCGATTTCTGAGAAGAGTGCCGCAATCTCAAAAATCACCGCGGCAGGGGGAACCCTCACGATACTGCAATATATTCTGCTTGCCATGCAATGGTATGTGCTGCATCGCAGATTGACGGAATTTTCAAGCCACGAATTTCAAATGCGGACATTGAATGAGTACAATGCATTCATGGATGCGCTGGGAGGCGTGATCTTGGAAACAGCAGCCGCATCCTTTGCGCTTGCGGCCATGATTTTCGCGGCGATTGCAATCTATCAAACCGCAGGAAATAAATACGGCGGCAGGAAATTTTTAGCGGTTCTTGCGATTGCAGGAGTGAGCTTCGCCGCAGCAAGGCTAACCGAAGTGATTAGCGATGTGTTTGACCTCGGTGCGGGTGCAGCCGGTGCGGCCGGCGCAGTGATATGGACAATCGTAATGCTGTGCTGCATGCGAATCGTTTTGCGGCGGGTATCGAGAGAATAGACATAGAATTACGGGACGATGACGTTCGCCAATTCTGAAATATGCCATGTGCCGCTTTAAAAAGAGGCACATGCTAAAATCGCACTTGCAATAAACTGCAAGTGCGAAGTTTGTTAATATATAGTGCTTATAATTCTTTAACTTCTTCGGCGGAAAGCCCGGTTGCTTTGATAATCTCATTCAGACCTACACCAAGGTCTTTCAGGTTTTTCGCAATTTCGCGCTTTTCTTGCGCAACGCCCTCGCTGCGGCCTTTTTCGAGTCCGGCAGCCTCTCCCTCGTCGTATCCATAGTGCCAACGGATGTTCATTT
>FR881975.1:0-5080 GCA_000435615.1 Firmicutes bacterium CAG:238
AGCAGGAAGTCATAGACACTCATAATCAACACGCCGGACTCATTGTAATAAGGTGCAGGCGTATCTTTGGTAATAATCATTCGCTTGAAAAAATCTCCTGTAAGCATTAAAGATCTCTGTTCCTGCTCCATTTTGGCCTGATCCGGAATCGCGTAAGCGGACTGGATATAATAACGTTTGGAACCTTTGTTGCAGACGAAGTCAATCTCCAACTGCTTGCGGATGCTGTTCCCCTTTTCATTGGTGCCGTACTGCACAATAATACTTTACCGGCGTATCAATGTGTTTCTTTCCCTTCACATCATCTCGAATTGCGCTGTCGATCACGAAGGAATCACAGAGATAATCAATATACTTCTTGATTGTCGAATTGCTGATTTTCTTATTTTTGACCGATCGGAAGGTTTCTTGCTGATGAGTGTATGCAGATAGCGATCTCTTTTAATTTCCGTGTATAGCACCTCCTGTTGAAGATTTTTGCGGTTTCCTGCAAAAATCTTTTAATCGGAAATTCAAAATAAAATAAGCGCATAATTCCCTTTTCGTTATTTCAAGTTTAGCTGATTTTTTGAAATAAATATGAAGCATTTGTTCAATCATCGTACCCATTTTTGCATTCTCCTTAGTAAAATCTCAAATTTGGCAACATTAGTCGCATGGTACGCATTTGACAGCTGTTCAATTTTCTTGGCATCTAATTTTAAAAGTTCCTCTTTTTCGATTCGAAGATTCTGAAACAGCAATTCTGCCAATTCTTCCGTGTTTTTTACCGGGGACATCGTATAGAGCTTATCGCACAGTGCCTTCTCCGGTTCTGCAATTCGATAAAAATATTCTCCCTCTTGTATCAAGTTGATTCCCAGCGGAAATGCGGCAGATGGCACATCTCGATAAGAAAAATTTCCGAAAGGTGTTTGGAAGATTTTTTTCTTTTTCTTCTCAAAGGTTGCACAGGTAATGGTATATACGGCTTCAGGAATCAGGTTATAATATGCCAGCGCATATTCAAACGAAATGTACGACGGTCCGTAAATGCTGCCTGCCAGCAAATATCCGGGAGTATTTTTATTTGTTTCGTACAATCCTCTCGTAATGCGGAAGCATTCTCCTTGATTCGCCATTCGTGAAAGTTTCGCCTTTGGATTTGCATAACTTCGCAGTTCCTCGAGAATCATGTTTGTCGTTTTTATCATATTTTCACCTCTTAGTATCATTATATTGGATTAAATGGTGAAAATCAAGCATTTTTTCATTGTCCGAACCATTACACCAACTGTTCCTCGTAAATCAAAAAAATTCCGGCATTTTCCTTTGCGATATCAATCATACGCTTTGTAAATCCGCTTTTGCTGAATATTACGAATTCCACCTCGTCTTGTCTTCCTATTCACCGAGCAGCCATTCTATGAGGTTTTCAGATTTGATGCCGTCATAGGAAGCATCAAGCCCCGGCTCAAGGGATAACACGATTTTTTCGTAGTTATCGCGAATGCTTTGCAATGGTGCAAGTTCCCGCTTACGCACATCCTCGTTCATCATGGACTCCGTTACTTGGATATATTTTTTCTCGTCGGCGCTTGTTGCGATGAAGTCCACCTCAGCATTGCCGCTCTTGCCGATTGCTGCATCATAGCCCCGGCGAAGCAGTTCGAAGTAAACGACATTCTCGATGGCATGACCGCTGTCCCGATTGCGGAATCCCAGCAGATAATTGCGAAGACCGATGTCAACGATATAATATTTCCCCAAGGTACGGAGATAGGCTTTGCCCTTGATATCAAAGCGCTTGATTTCATAGAAGAAATAACTTTTCAGAAGCGCATTCACATATGCCTGCACAGTATGTGCACTGGGAGCACCTTTACGTTTTTCGTCGTCCAAAAGCCCCTCGTTTACCAGTGTGTTGCCGATGGATGCAATAGAAACACTGGAACCGATGTTATCTGCAAGGAACAGGATGATTTTACGCAGCAGCGCAGGATCTGTAATCTGTTTTTGGCCCCTGTGCTTTTCTCTCTCTAAAATATCACGAATGACCACCGTGGAATAGATGCCGTCAAGAAGCGCCAGTGCCTTTTCCTGCTCCAGCCCAACATCAGCAATGCCTGGCATCCCGCCGAAACGCATATAGGCATCAAAAACCTCCCTCAGTTCATAGCGTTCACCGTTCTTGTCGAATACCTGTTTGCGAAGTCCACCGAGTGCACTTTGTGTTTCACGAACTTCAAAACCGTGAAAATCAAGGAACTCACGGAAAGAGAGCGGCAGCATTTTGATTTCCACACACCGTCCGGATAGATAGGTGGAATACTCCGAAGACAGAAGATAAGCGTTTGACCCGGTAACATAGATGTCACAGTCAAAGTCCACCCTGAAGGCGTTTACCGCATCTTCCCAGGCTCTGATTCGCTGCAGCTCATCAAAGAAAAGATACATCCGCTTTCCGGATACGATGCGTTCTTTCACGTAGCGATAGATGTCATCGGCACTCATCCCCCGAAAATCAAAGGATTCAAAGTTCATCTCAATGATTTGTTCCGGTGAAATTCCGGTATCCTTCAAATGCCGGACCATCAGCTTCAACAGACTGGACTTTCCGCAGCGGCGAATGCCGGTAATCACCTTGACCGGCTCGGTATCTTGAAAACCAATCAGCTTGTTTAAATAGTGATCTCGTTGTCTGAGTTCGTGGGAATCTATCATGTCTTCACACCTCCTGCGTTTTAGTATAGCACAAGCTGATGAAATAATCAACTTTTTGCATTTCAGTGCAAAAAGTTTTAAAATTTGACTTTTTTTGCAAAGTTAGGGCTTCGCCAATTTAACATGACATCAATTTCTGTGTCCCCATCAAAATCATTCGGCCAATAGGAACCGATGCGGGACGGTACAAAAGGAATCGCCCCGTCCGTAAGTGTAGCTAAATAGGGAGTTAACGCAGATGTTTCCTGTCCAAGCACACCGGCAATCTTTCCAAGCTTATGGCTGCCGTCCGTCTTCAAAGAACTCCAAATATTTCGGAACTCCGCTTGTTACGGCATATTGTTCTACTGCCTGATCAAATGGCATCTGCTGAACAGCGTATACATCCGTAAACGGCAGTGGTGCCAATCGCATCTGCGCTGTTCTGCGGCCATACAGAGGGCTGTCAAAGGTATGGGAACTCGTCAATCACAAGCACTTTCTTTTCCTCCGGCTTATAGTCCGCAATGACGCGGAACAGATCCAGCCAATCTGTGAATACGGCTTTCTGCAGCAGCGTGTTTTTCGTTGTACGGGCGATAACACCTGCCAGCCGCTTCATGCTCTGGCTTTCCAATTCCTCTGTGGCAAGAAAATAAAATGCTGTTTTCCCCACCGCCCTGTCACTTCCCCGCCCCGTCCTGCATATACTGCTAAGGGTGAAAAAATGGGAAATAACTATAACTGCAATAATCACAACAACTGCGGCCCGAGAAAGAAAAAGGGCTTTAAAATATGCAAAGAGACCAAGGATGTCGGCTTCGTGCTTTTGGTTTTCGGCGCAGTTACGCTCTGCGCTCTTTTCCTCCCGCCGAAAGCATGGCTGATTATTCTTGGAGTTTTACTCATCATTTGCGGAATTTCACTAATGAGAAAATAAGGGCCTTGGCCGCGCAGGTTTTGCGAGCGACTAAAGCCCTTTTGATTTATTTGAAGTATCTTACTGCGGATTCAAACATCTGCATATCGAATCTGCCCGGAACATTCCGGTACAGACCGCTGCCGATTCGTTCGGAATGGCCCATCTTGCCCAAAACTCTGCCGTCAGGTGAAATCAGACCTTCCACAGCCCAGTCTGAGCCGTTAGGATTGTACTGGATTTTGTCCGTCGGATTTGAGCTTAAATCCACATACTGCGTGATAATCTGTCCGTTGTCCGCCAGATTCTGAAGCAGCTGCGTACCTGCGATGAAACGCCCCTCGCCATGGGAAATCGGCACAGTGTAAATCTCCCCGACTTCCGTGTTCATCAGCCATGGAGACTTATTGGATGCGATTCGGGTTCTTACCAGCTTCGACTGGTGGCGTCCGATTCGGTTGTAGGTCAGGGTCGGACAAGTTTCGTCTGTATCGATGATTTTGCCGTATGGAACCAGTCCGAGTTTAATCAGTGCCTGGAAACCGTTACAGATTCCCGCCATCAGACCGTCTCTTTCCTCTAAGAGCTGCGTTACGGCTTCTTTAATTTCCGGATTGCGGAAGAATGCGGTAATCAGCTTGCCCGAACCATCCGGTTCGTCGCCGCCCGAAAAGCCGCCCGGGATGAAAATCATCTGCGATTCTTTTATCTTTTCTGCGAAAACCTCTACGGATTTTGCTACAGCTGCCGGGCTGAGATTGTTCAGTACGAAGATTTCGCTCTCCGCACCTGCCCTCTCAAATGCCTTCGCGGTGTCATATTCGCAGTTGGTGCCCGGGAATACCGGAATCAGTGCCTTTGGTTTTGCAATTTTCACAGCGGAAGCAAATTCAGCAGGCTTTCTGTAGGACACCGTATTAATCATTCTGTCTGTCTTTTCAAGGTTACACGGGTACACAGACTCCAGCTTCTTCTCATAAAGGTCGAGAATATCGAGCATATCTATGAGAATATCCTGTTTGGAGATCACGAAATCCGAGCAGGTTCTTCCAAGAAGCAATGCGCCCGAAAGTTCTTCCGTTGTCTCCAAAACAAAAGCGCCGTAATGATATGCAAACAGTTCTTCCTCGTTTAAATCATAGTCGAGGTCGATACCGATGCGGTTTCCGATTATCATCTTAATCAGAGCCTCTGCTGCGCCGCCCATTCCCGGCGTCCATGCCGCTTTGATGATGCCCTGATGAATGAGTTTATGTACTTTTGCGATATTCTTTCTGATGGACGCGCAGTCCGGCAGTCCGTTTTCGTTTTCTTCCGGTTTCAGAAGATAAACAAAGTTTTCCGCTTCCTTAAATTCCGGCGAAATAACGCTGTCGATATTTTCTGTCGTGCAGGCAAACGAAACAAGGGTCGGAGGCACATGGAGATCCTCAAACGAGCCACTCATGGAGTCTTTGCCGCCGATGGCAGCCGCTTCTA
>FR881975.1:5117-23213 GCA_000435615.1 Firmicutes bacterium CAG:238
CATCCAGCGCCCCGAGAAGTGCCGCAAACGGCTTGCCCCAGCGTTCCGGCTTATCTTCGAGCTTTTCAAAATATTCCTGAAAAGACAGATAGATGTCCTCTAACGAAGCGCCTGCTGCCGCCAGTTTGCAGACAGATTCAACAACTGCAAGGTAAGCACCGTGGTATGGGCTCTTTTCCGTGATGAACGGGTTATAGCCCCAGGCCATCATGCTGACCGTGGCAGTGTCGCCCTTTTCAACCGGGATTTTGTGTACCATCGCCTGCGCCGGCGTTCTCTGATATTTGCCACCGAACGGCATGAGCACAGTTCCCGCGCCGATTGTCGAGTCGAATCTTTCGGAAAGTCCACGCTTGGAGCAGCAGTTCAAATCCTCCGCTATTTCTTCAATCCGCGTCTTGAGGGAGGCTTTCTTTGCCTCTTTTTGATAATCTTGCGCCTTCGGTGTTAGAATCTCGATATGTTTTTCTGCCCCATTGGAATCCAAAAATGCTCTGGAGAGGTCAACGATGGTCTTGCCGTTCCATGACATGACAAGACGCGGCTCTTCGGTAACTTCCGCGATAATCGTAGCTTCCAGATTTTCGGAAGCCGCAAGCTCAATGAAACGCTCCGCATCTTCCGTGGATGTGACTACCGCCATTCTTTCCTGCGATTCGCTAATCGCAAGCTCCGTTCCGTCCAGTCCTTCATATTTTTTCGGTACGCGGTTTAAGTCGATTTTCAGTCCGTCCGCGAGTTCTCCGACCGCAACCGAAACGCCGCCCGCGCCGAAGTCGTTGCAGCGTTTTATCATTTTGGAAGCAGTTGGATTTCGGAAAAGTCTCTGGAGCTTTCTTTCTTCCGGCGCATTGCCCTTCTGCACTTCCGCTCCGCAGTTTTCCAAGGACGAGCTGTCATGCTTCTTGGAAGAGCCTGTCGCTCCGCCGCAGCCGTCCCGACCGGTTTTGCCGCCAAGAAGAATCACCTTATCGCCTGCCTGCGGTGTTTCTCTTATTACATTTTCCGCAGGAGCGGCACCAACAACCGCGCCGATTTCCATATGCTTGGCAACATAGCCCGGATGATAAATCTCATCAACCTGTCCGGTCGCAAGTCCGATTTGATTGCCGTAAGAGCTGTAGCCTGCCGCAGCCGTCGTGACGAGTTTTCTCTGCGGAAGCTTTCCTGCAAGCGTTTCGCTTACCGGGGTCAATGGATCGCCTGCTCCGGTAAGACGCATTGCACCGTATACATAGGAGCGGCCCGACAGAGGGTCGCGGATTGCGCCGCCGATACAGGTTGCTGCGCCGCCGAACGGCTCAATTTCCGTCGGGTGATTGTGCGTTTCGTTTTTAAAGAGCAGCAGCCAGTCCTCTTTTTTACCATCGTGCTCAACTTCGATTTTGACCGTGCAGGCGTTGATTTCATCGGATTCGTCGAGTTTGGAAAGCTTGCCCTGTGCTTTCAGGTATTTTGCGGCAATCGTACCGATGTCCATAAGGCTTATCGGCTTCGCGCGTCCGAGTTTTTCACGGATTCCAAGATAGCGCTCATAGGCTTCCTGCAGCATGCCGTCTTCAAAGACAACATGGTCGATTGTCGTATTGAAAGTTGTATGTCTGCAATGATCCGACCAGTAGGTGTCAATCATTCGGATTTCCGTAATCGTCGGCTGGCGGTTTTCCGAGCGGAAGTACTTCCGGCATTCCAAAAGATCCGCCGTGTCCATTGCAAGTCCGCGTGTTTTGATAAATTCCGCAAGTTCTGCTTCCGTAAGATTGGTGAAGCCTTCAACGGTTTCCACCTCCTGCGGGATTTCATATTCCGGCTTCAGCGATTGCGGCAGCGTCATTTCCGCTTCCCTTGCTTCTACCGGGTTAATCACATATTTTTTAATTGCTGAAACAGCTTCTTCTGTCAGCTTTCCGTATAACGCATAAACTTTGGCGGTTCTGACCGTCGGTCGTTCGCCTTTGGAAATAATCTGAATGCATTCCTCTGCCGAAGAGGCTCTCTGGTCAAACTGTCCCGGAAGATATTCCACCGCAAAGATGCAGTCTGCCTCCGGAAGTCTTCTTACCGCCTTGTCAATCTGCGGCTCTGAGAAAACGGTATGTACCGCGTATTCAAACAGCTCTTCACTTATGTTTTCTGCATCGTATCGATTGAAAATCCGAACATCCTTCAATCCTTCTACACGCAAAACCTCACGAAGGTCGTAAAGCAGCGCTTCTGCTTCGTGCGCCAGTCCGGGCTTTTTCTCTACAAAAATTCTGTAAACCATTCTTACTTCCTTTCCGCCATCAAAGCGCGAGCGCCGATGTCTTTTCTGTAAAATGCGTTTTCAAACTTTACCTCTGAAACGGTTTCGTATGATTTCCGAATCGCCGCTTCAAGAGTCGGCGCGGTTTCCGTTACGCCTAAAACTCTTCCTCCGGATGTCACAAGCTTTCCGTCTGCAAGCTTTGCTCCGGCAACGTAGATGTTTTTGCCCTCAGGCATTGTAATTTCAAAGCCTGTCTCATACTTCGCAGGATAGCCGGAGGAAGCCATAACCACGCAGCATGCGCTGCCAGTGCTGAATTTCACCTCTGCCTCGTCCAAAGTACCGTCGTAGATATGCAGCATGATTTCAAGCAGGTCGCTCTCTAAAAGAGGAAGTACAACCTGTGTTTCGGGATCACCGAAACGACAGTTATACTCGATGACCTTCGGACCGTCTGCCGTCAGCATCAGACCGAAGTACAGGCATCCCGTGAAGGTACGGTTTTCCGCGTTCATCGCCGCAATCGTCGGCAGGAAGATTTCCTTCATGCACTGCTCGGCAATTTCTTTTGTATAATACGGATTCGGTGCGATTGTTCCCATACCTCCCGTATTCAGCCCCATATCGCCGTCCAGAGCGCGTTTATGGTCCATAGAGGAAATCATGGGAATCAGCGTCTTTCCGTCTGTAAACGAAAGAACTGACACCTCAGGGCCGGTCAGGAATTCTTCAATGACAACCCTGCTTCCGCTTTCGCCGAAAATTTTGTCCTCCATCATCGAAGCGACCGCTTTTTTCGCTTCTTCGATTGTTTCTGCCAGAATTACGCCCTTTCCAAGCGCAAGTCCGTCTGCTTTCACCACAATCGGCGCTTTTTGTGTATCCAGATAATCGAGCGCCGCCTGCATATCCGTAAAGGTCTCGTATGCAGCCGTCGGAATTTTGTATTTTTTCATCAGGTCTTTGGAAAAGGCTTTGCTTCCTTCAATGATTGCCGCAGCCTTCGTCGGTCCGAAGGTTTTCACGCCGGCTTCCTGCAGCGCATCGACCGCACCTAAAACCAGCGGGTCATCCGGCGCGACAACTGCAAAGTCGATTTCTTTTTCCTTTGCGAATTTCACCATGCCCGGGATATCTTTCGCGTTAATATTCACGCATTCCGCGTCCTGCGCGATTCCGCCGTTTCCCGGAAGCGCGTAAATTTTTCCGGTCTTCGGGCTTTCTTTTATTTTTTTGATTAAGGCATGCTCTCTTCCTCCGCCGCCTACTACCATGATTTTCATTTCTTTACCTCCCGGAATCAGTGATGGAACAGCCGGATTCCGGTCATCGCCATCGTCATATGATATTTATTGCAGGTTTCAATCACATTTTCATCCCGCATCGAGCCGCCGGGCTGCGCGATATAGGAAACGCCGCTCTTTGCAGCTCTCTCGATGTTGTCTCCAAATGGGAAGAAAGCATCGGATGCCAGACAGACGCCTTTGATTTTCGCCAGATACTCCCGCTGCTCTTCTTTGCTAAACGGCTGCGGTTTTACGGTAAACAAACGCTCCCAGTTTCCGTCCGCCAGTACATCGTCAGTGTCCTGTGAAAGATAGATGTCAATCGCGTTGTCTCTTTCCGGTCTTTTCACATCTTCGCGGAACGGAAGTCTCAGAACTCTCTCGCTCTGGCGCAGATGCCATAGGTCAGCCTTATCGCCCGCAAGTCTCGTGCAGTGGATTCTCGACTGCTGCCCGGCGCCCACGCCGATTGCCTGTCCGTCCGCAGCGAAGCAGACCGAATTGGACTGCGTATACTTCAGCGTAATCAACGCGATGATTAAATCCCGCTTTGCTTCCTGCGGAAGTTTCTTATTTTCGGTTACGATTGTATTCAGCAGGGTTTCATCAATTTTCAGATTGTTTCTGCCCTGCTCGAAGGTTATGCCATAGACCTGCTTCTTTTCTACAGCCGCAGGTACATAAGCTGTATCAATTTTTATTATATTATATGCCCCTTTTTTCTTTTTTTTCAAAATTTCCAGAGCTTCTTCGTCATAATCCGGCGCAATGATGCCGTCGGAAACCTCGCGCGAAATCAGCTTCGCGCAGGTCACATCGCATTTATCCGAAAGCGCGATAAAGTCGCCGAACGAGCTCATCCGGTCAGTCCCTCTTGCTCTGGCGTAAGCCGTTGCAATCGGTGATTCGTCCAGTCCCGGTATATCATCGGCAAAAACCGCCTTTTTCAGGTTTTCACTCATTTTCACGCCGACTGCCGCTGAGGTCGGGCTGACATGCTTAAAAGACGCCGCCGCGCAGAGCCCTAATGCTTCCTTGATTTCCTTTACAAGCTGCCAGCTGTTCATCGCATCGAGCAGATTGATATAGCCCGGTCTTCCGTTTAAAATTTCAATCGGAAGCTCTGCTCCGTTTTCCATATAGATCTTTGCCGGTTTTTGATTCGGATTGCATCCGTATTTCAATTCGTATTCTTTCATTTTCGTTCCCTGCAAAATTATTTGTTCTTATTTATCATGCGGTCTTCTCTCTCCCCGTCAAGAAGGCTCACAAACCGCACAAAAAGCGAAATCTTATTGTTTTCATTCAGGTTTTCCCAGATTTCATCCGTAAAAATGTCGATGTCATTCGGTATTTCGATTCTCCGCGGTTCCCCGCAAAAAGTCGGAAGCGGATTTCCGTCCTGCTCATAAGTATGTATAAAATGTCCGAGTCCTGCTTCTGCCGTGTAGTTATAGAAATAGCGCGCGCACTCCCTTCCTTCCGCATCCATGCTCTTCAAAATGCTCATCTGGTAGGAAAGCGTCTCTCCGAAAGTCATAACCGCGCTGATTCTTGGCGTGAAATTCGGCGCGTCAGGCTCGAAGCATCTTGTCGCAAGTGCTTCTTCTGCGCACTTTCCGTCTTTGAGAAAGTTATATATCGTGTCCGTCTGGTCTCCGTTTGTCACGATGAGACGATTACCCAGCTTTCTGATTGGCGAATAGATGATGAGGGACGGGTCTTCCACCTTGGAAGCGTCAAAAGGATAGATGGTCACATTTTCCTCTTCAGCTTTAAAAACACGGTTTCTCGAATTCTCGCTTCTTCCCATGATGAAATAGGCCGTAACTGCCTTCGTTCCATCCGCGCTCTTCCCGCAGACGATTCCTCTTCCCGGATAGCTGTTTTTCCGCAAAATTTCCGCGAGAGATTTTCTTTCGTATCGATTCATATTGCGTCCTTTCTGTTTTCCAGTATCGTCCGGCACACTTTTTCCGCCGCAGCGGGAAGCAGTATCCACTCCGCTTCCTCCATCACACGCCTTTGAAGGGTCTGAGGTGTATCGCCTTCTTCAACAGAAACCGCTTTCTGCATGAGAATGCGTCCGCCATCGGGAACTTCGTTGACAAAATGCACAGTCGCCCCGGTCACCTTTACGCCGTAAGCAAGTGCCGCTTCGTGTACTTTCAGTCCGTAAAAGCCTTTCCCGCAGAATGACGGAATCAGAGACGGATGAATGTTGAGAATCCGCTCCGGATACTGCGCCGTAAAGTTTTCCGTCAAAATATTCAAAAATCCTGCAAGAATAATTAAATCAACCTCTGCCTCCTCGAGAAGCTCTAAAATCTTTGCTTCAAACTCCTGCTGGGAACTGCATTTTTTATAAGGCACTGCTTCTGCCCGGATTCCCGCCTTTTCAGCGCGGGTAAGCGCATAGGCATCTTCGTTTCCCGAAACGACAAGCACGATTTCCCCGCTTTTCAGAATGCCGCTGCTTTGCGCGTCAATCAGTGCCTGCAGATTTGTGCCGCCGCCCGATACGAGTACCGCAATCTTTGCTTTTACCATAATTCCACCTTTTTGCTGCCGGAAGATGCGGAGACGATTTCGCCCATGATGTAGGCGTCTTCTCCGCTTTCCTTCAGTATTGCAAGTGCTTTTTCCGCGTCTTCTGCCGAAACGACCACGCTCATGCCAACACCCATGTTAAAGGTGTTGAACATGTCTCTTTCAGGAATTTCGCCTGTCTTTGCGATCAAATCAAAAATCGGAAGAACGCGTACGCTGTCCTTTTTTATCTTCGCGCAAAGTCCGTCCGGAATGCTGCGCGGAATATTCTCATAGAACCCGCCGCCGGTGATGTGGGAAACGGCTTTGACCTGCACCTTCTCGAAAAGCGCAAGCATCGGCTTTACATAGATTTTCGTAGGCGCAAGCAACGCTTCGCCAAGGGATTTTCCGGAAAGCTCGGCAAGCGGCGTGCGGATGTCTGCGTTTTCGATGTCGAAAACTTTACGCACAAGGGAGAATCCGTTGGAATGAACGCCGCTCGAAGGCAGCGCGATTACGATGTCTCCTTCTTTCATCGTCTTATGGTCGATAATCTTAGCCTTATCAACCACGCCGACTGAAAATCCCGCAAGATCATATTCGTCTACCGGATAAAATCCCGGCATTTCTGCGGTTTCACCTCCTACAAGCGCCGCACCGGACTGCACGCATCCCTCCGCGATTCCCGAAACGATTTCTGCAATTCTTTCCGGAACATTCTTTCCGCAGGCAATATAATCGAGGAAAAGCAGCGGCTTCGCGCCGCAGCAGATGATATCGTTGACGCACATCGCCACGCAGTCGATTCCGACGGTATCATGCTTATCCATCAAAAACGCAAGTTTCAGCTTCGTTCCCACGCCGTCGGTTCCGCTGACAAGCACCGGCTTCATAATTCCGGTTAAATCGAGCTCGAACAGTCCTCCGAAGCCTCCGATGCCGGAAAGCATTCCGCTCGTCATTGTTCTTGCAATATGTGTTTTCATCAGTTCCACGGCACGATATCCTGCTGTGATATCCACGCCTGCCTTTGCATAGCTGTCTGATTTTGAATTATTCATTGTTTATTCCTTTCCGTTCCAACAGTAAGTGCAGAGCTTGCATGGCTCGATTCCGATGGCTTCCGATATGCCCTCAAGGGTCTGATAATCGAGAGAATCAAAGTGCAAGCGTTCACTGATATTCTTTCTGAGTGCCTTGCCTCTTTCTGTTCTTCCGTCAATATATTCTTCAATATAATTTGTTGCTGTTTTTCCTTCCAACTCAAACATCGCTCGTCTTGCAATCAAATCCATCTCAGAATTGCTTCTTGAAAAGTTTAGAAATTTGCACCCATACATAATCGGCGGACAAGCTGACCGCATATGAACTTCTTTCGCACCGTTTTCGTAAAGAAATTCCACCGTCTCCCGAAGCTGAGTTCCTCGAACAATGCTGTCGTCCACAAGTAAAAGCTTTTTGCCTTCAATCAGCTCGTGAACCGGTATCATCTTCATTTTTGCGACCATGTTTCTTTCCTGCTGTCCGATCGGCATGAAACTCCGCGGCCATGTGGGGGTATATTTGATAAATGGACGGGCAAATGGGATTCCACTCTCATTCGCATATCCAATCGCATGAGGAGTTCCGGAGTCCGGCACTCCGCTGACGAAATCAATGTCGGATACGATACTGTTTTTCTTGTCCGTCTTAGCTAAAATCCTTCCGTTACGGTTACGCATGATTTCCACATTCACGCCTTCGTATTTGGAAGTTGGATAACCATAATAAGTCCAAAGAAACGCACAAATCTTCATTTCTTTACCGCCTGCATCGAGAGTCTCTGTGCTGTCTGCGGTGATTTTCACAATCTCTGCCGGATTCAACTCTTTAAAATCTTCATATCCAAGCTTTCGATATGCAAAGGATTCAAACGAAACGCAGTATCCGTCCTCATTTTTTCCGATCAGAACCGGAAGTCTTCCGACTTTATCACGGGCAGCGATTAAACTCCCGTCTTCCAGCAAAATCAATATGGAAATGGACCCCTCAATCTTTTTGTGCACAAATCTAATTCCCTCTTCAAAACTTTCTTTTTGATTAATCAAAGCTGCAACAAGCTCCGTAGCATTGATTTTTCCTCCTGTATAAGCCTCAAAGTGACCGTTTTCTTTTTCCAAAAACTCTTTTGCAAGTTCTTCTGCATTTCGAATCAATCCTATCGTTGTAATTGCAAATATTCCAAGCTTCGAACGAATCAAAATCGGCTGCGGATCCGCATCACTTATGCATCCGATACATCCGGTTCCCTTCATTTCTTCCGTAATTCCCTCGAATTTGGTTCGAAACGGCGAATTTTCAATATTATGTATCTTACGCCGGAATCCTGTTTCCGTGCCGACCGCCGCCATGCCGGCTCTTCGCGTTCCCAAATGTGAATGATAGTCTGTTCCGAAAAAAACATCCGGGACTACATTCCTTTTGGATACAGCTCCAAAGAAACCACCCAATGTTACACCTCCGTTTTCTTACTATGCCTCAATGATAATTTATGCAAAGAATAATTTGGAAAGTGTCATTGGATCAATGTACTTACCATCCTTATATACTCGCATATTTCCGGAAGCAATTTCATCAATCAGCATTACTTTTCCATTCTTGTCATAGCCAAATTCAAACTTGATGTCATAGAGCACCAGCCCCTTTTGTTCTAAATCATCAGCAACAATCTGCGTAATCTTCTGTGTCATTTCTTTGATTTCTTCATACTGCTCCGCTGTCATAATGCCGAGAACAATCAAACCGTCCTTGGTTACGAGCGGATCATTCTTTTCATCATTTTTGAAAGTTGTTTCTACATAATCCGGAAGAACTGCACCTTCTTCAATGTATTCTCCATAGCGGCGTATAAAGCTTCCCACTGCCCTACGACGGCAAATAACTTCCAGTCCGTTCCCGAATACCTTTGCCGGAAGAACCTCCATCGTTGTTTCTTGCGAATCAGCATTGACAAAATGAGTTTTGATACCTGCTGCATTGATTTTTTCGAAGAAATAGGTTGACATTCTGAGATTTACATCTCCTACGCCTTCAATCGTAAGCCCTACCGAATTTTCGCCCGGGTCAAACACCCCATCTCTACCTGTACAATCATCCTTAAACTTTAAAAGAAAGTTCCCGTTTTCCATCTCAAATACATTTTTGGTCTTTCCTGTGTACACTAATTTCTTGCTCATTTTGTTCCTCCGTTCCATTTTTCTTCAATTCTGTGGTTTTTTTCTAAAACTGCTTCTTTGGCCTCTATGCGCTTTTTTAAAAGCAGCTGTGCAAGCTTTTCATCAGATACCGCTAAAATTTCCGCGGCAAGGATTGCTGCATTGGCAGCACCGTCGATTCCTACGGTTGCCACCGGAATTCCCGGCGGCATCTGAACGGTCGACAGAAGTGCATCCATTCCCTCCAGCGAAGAGTTTACCGGCACGCCGATAACCGGCAGTGTCGTGTTCGCCGCAATCACACCTGCCAAGTGTGCCGCCTTACCGGCAATTCCGATTAATGCGTCAAATCCGTTTTGGCGGGCTTCTTTTGCGAATCGAATTGTTTCTTCCGGTGTGCGATGTGCTGAATAGACATGCACCTCGTAATTAATCCCATACTCCGCAAGTTTTTCGATTGCTTTTTCGGCAATTGGAAGGTCGCTGTCCGAACCCATGATAATTCCAATTTTGTTCATACATTTCCTCCGTTTTTTTAACTAAAAAAGGGCATATTCATCCCCCAAATAAGGGAACAAATACGCCCAGACGGTCGACATTTAAACTTCTTGCTCCCTTGCGGTTATCCGCATTTCCGTCAGTCACAAAAAGTTGTTCTCTTTCATTTTCAATAACTTATCTGCTTGTATTGTATCAAATCACTCAAAAGATTTCAAGCCTAAAAATATAGTTATTTTTTTCACTTGCTCATGGTTCAAATTTTTATTTGCAGAATGAAATAAATCTTCCTTCGCGTTCGCTTACATTCTCACCGTGTGCAATCGCCGTGTTACCGTTTATGATAACATAATCGATTCCTTCCGGACGGGAAAGCTGCGTGAAGTCTGCCTTGTCGATGATTGTTTCGGGATCAAAGATTGTGATGTCCGCATCGCAGCCGACTTCAATTCTGCCCTTATTGTCAAGTTCAAGTCTCTTTGCCGGCTCAAGCGTGATTTTGCGAAGAGCATCGATAAGCGGGAGTGCCTTCTCTTCTCTTACATATTTGCCGAGCACTCTTGGGAATGTGCCGGCTGCTCTCGGATGTCCGCCTCCGTTGTTGATGATTGCATCACTTGCGACCATGCCGTTTTTGTTCACGATTGCCGCTGTGATTTCATCCTCATTCATGACTGCAGCCACTGCAAGCATATTCGGATACTTTTCTCTTGCTTCTCTGAAAATCTCTTCCGTGCAGTAAACATTCTTAAACGGTTCGTCCGTGAGGAGAATGTCACTGTAGTCCTTGCCCCACTGCTCCAGGCATCCGTCCTCGAATACGGCAGAGCCGATTTCCGTTGAAAATGCGTTATACGGATAGGTATCGTAGTTGAGTCTCGGGTTCTTTTCCATTGCCGCGTTGATGCATTCCAAAGCCTCTTTCATGCTTCCAGTCGCCGAGCAGCTGGAAAGGTGGGAAATCTGAAATTTCTGTGGGATTTCAAGAGCAAAACGAATCATTTCTTCCACCGGGAAAAGGTCGTCCTTCTTGGTTTCGTCACGATAATGTGCAGACACTAAAAGATGTGGATTGTCCGAAACTCTTACCGCATTCAGCATTTCGTCGAATGTGATTCCCGGATCGTACTCGATTCCGAAGGAAATGCCATAAGCACCTTCTGCGAGTTCGCGCTTCATAATTTCCGCAAGCTCGTCCATCTGCTTCTGCGAAGGGTGCGCGTATCTTCCGATTCCCATAGCGGTGCGGTACTGGTTATAGCCCGCAAGCATAACATAGTTTACCGGGCTTCCTCCCAGTTCTTCAATGGTCTGTTTAAATTCCGACAGTGGCTGATACATAACGCCGCAGTTTCCGCCCACGGCTGTCGTAACGCCCATTTCCATCATCATTCTCGCGATTACGAATTTCTTGCCTTCCTTGCGGAAGTTCTCTTCATGCATATGGATGTCGATAAAGCCCGGAGAGACCACCTTGCCTTCTGCGTCGATGATTTCCGCAGCTTCCGGCTGTTCGCTTCCGATAAAAGCGATTTTCCCGTCTTTGATGCCGATATTGGCATTTTTCATCTTCTTCTCATTAAAATCAGGATATAATCCGTTTACTATAATTTTATCCAACATATTGTCACCCTCTTTCTGTATGCTTCTGTGGAAAATTTAACTAAAAAATCCGCAAAGAATCACTCTGCGGATTTTCACTCATAAATTAAATGGCACGGTTTACTTTATTCGATCTGATGCATCTTGTGCATACGTTTGCTCTTCTAACTGTTCCGTTTTCATCAGCAACTCTTACAGTCTGAATGTTAGCGTTCCATTTTCTTCTTGTATGTCTTACGGAATGAGATATGCTGTTTCCAGATACTTGACCTTTTCCGCAAATTTCGCATTTTCTTGACATTTACCGCACCTCCTTTAGTATATTAAGCTTGACGCATTTCGTTTTAAATTGGGTTCACACTCGAACACAAGCCATTATACCACATAGCGAGGCTTGTTTCAAGCGATTTTTTATGATTCTTATAAATATTTTTCGGCAAGGCAGATCTTTCCCTCTTCTAAGGTCTGCTTCATATCGATCACCCGCTGGTTGCTGCTTCCCCGGAAGAGCAGGGTCAAATCGCGCTGTTTCTGCACAAAAGGTCCGTCAATGAGCAAATCCGTCAATTGGAGGAGCTGCCGCACTGCATCGTTTGTTTTTGCCTTTTCCTGAAGTTCCTCAAATGTGAAGCCGGTATAGATTACGATGTTCAGATTTCTTTTTTTGATTTCGCGGGCAAGATTCAGGAAGGCCTCCGGCTGGCACATCGGTTCCCCTCCGCTAAAGGTTACTCCGTCCAGCAGCGGGTTCTCATCGATTGCCGCTGTAATCTTCGATATCTCGCAGTCGTATCCACCGTTAAAATCATGCGTATCCGGATTGTGGCATCCTTCGCATCCGTGGGGACAGCCCTGACAGAATACGGTAAATCGCAGTCCCGGTCCGTCCACGATGGATTCCCTTATGACCCCTGCAAGCCGTATGAAATTAAAGTTTTTCGAATCCTGTGTTGAGGTCATGTTTTACTCTGTCCTTTTCCTCTGCCGCTTTGGCATTGTTCCAATGATCCATGGTTCCTACCAAATATCCGGTTATTCTGCGGATTCTCTCGAATCCGACATCGCCTTCTTCCTCTTTGCGGTGGCATTGCGGGCACTCATTATCAATGATTCCCGTGTATCCGCAGCAAGGGTCTCTGTCAACCGGATGGTTGATGGAGCCGTATCCGATTCCGGATTCCTTCATGCATCTTACTACCTTTTCGAACGCATCAAGGTTCTTAAGTGGGTCTCCGTCAAGTTCAATGTAGGAAATATGTCCGCCGTTGGTAAGTTCGTGATAAGGAGCTTCCAGTCTGATCTTTTCGAAAGCATTTATCGGGTAGTATACCGGAACATGGAAACTGTTTGTGTAATAGTCTCTGTCCGTAACGCCCGGGATGATTCCGTATCTTTCTTTGTCGATTCTAACAAAACGTCCCGAAAGTCCTTCCGCCGGTGTTGCGATGAGTGACCAGTTGAGGCCGGTCTTTCTTGCCTGCTCATCCATTCTCTTTCTCATGTAGCCGACGATTTCAAGTCCGAGGCTCTGTGCTTCCTTTGACTCTCCGTGGTGTGCGCCCACAAGAGCCTTCAGGCATTCCGCAAGCCCGATAAATCCGACGGTAAGCGTTCCGTGTTTGATTACTTCTTCAATGGTATCGTCAGGACCCAGCTTGTCCGAGTCAAGCCAAATGCCCTGTCCCATGAGGAACGGGAAGTTCTTGACTTTTTTCTGCGACTGAATTTTGAATCGGTCGTAAAGCTGTGCGATACAAATGTCAATCGTATTGTCGAGCAATTCGAAGAACAAATCGATGTCGCCTTTCGCCTTGATCGCCAGTCTCGGCAGATTCAGCGAAGTAAAGCTGAGGTTGCCTCTGCCGTTTACGATTTCTCTGGTCGGGTCATAGACATTGGCGATAACACGCGTACGGCATCCCATGTAAGCACATTCCGTGCTTGGATCGCCCTCTTTATAGTACTGCTTATTGAACGGTGCATCAAGGAACGAGAAATTCGGGAAAAGTCTCTTCGCCGAAACCTTGCATGCGAGCTTGAACAAGTCGTAGTTCGGATCTCCCGGATTGTAGCTTACGCCTTCTTTTACTTTAAATATCTGAATCGGGAAAATCGGTGTTTCGCCGTTTCCCAGTCCCGCTTCTGTCGCCATCATAATACTTTCCATGACGAGCCTGCCTTCCGGAGAGGTGTCTGTGCCGTAGTTGATGGAACTGAACGGAACCTGCGCGCCCGCTCTGGAGTGCATGGTATTCAGGTTATGGATGAATGCTTCCATCGCCTGATAAGTCTTCCTTCTGATTTCTTTATCGGCGAACTTCTTGGAGCGAGCCTGCATTTTGTGTGCTTCCTCTTCCGGAACGATTTTCTTAAGTTCTTCCAGTTCAAGCTCCATGTAGTTGTTGTCCCATGCCATGCAAGGATAAACGCCGTGTTCGTGCTCAATCTTTCCTTCGAGAGCCTTCATTCTCTCAACCCCGTCTTCTATATCTTCGAGGAAGTCGAGCATCTTGCCGAGGTTCGTCACATAAAGTCTCTTATATGCTTTCTTAACGCCGGGAGCCATTCCGTAGTCAAAATTCGGTACGGACTGTCCGCCGTGCTGGTCATTCTGATTCGACTGAATCGCAATGCATGCAAGTGCTGCGTAGCTTTCGATGTCGTTTGGCTCTCTCAAATGCCCGTGTCCGGTCGAAAATCCGTCTTTGAGCAGTTTTACCAGGTCAATCTGGCAGCAGGTCATCGTCAGCGTATAGAAGTCCATATCGTGAATATGGATGTCGCCTTCTTCGTGGGCTTTGGTATGCTTCGGGTCGATAACATACATCTTGTAGAATTCCTTGGCACCCTCGGAACCGTACTTCAGCATTGTTCCCATTGCTGTATTTCCGTCTATGTTTGCGTTTTCACGCTTGATTTCGTTTTCTTTTGCTTCTTTAAAAGTCAGATCCTCATAAATCTTCATGAGTTTGGTGTTCATGTTTCTGACTCTGGTACGTTCCGCACGGTAAAGTATGTATTCTTTCGCTGTGCGGGCATGTCCGTTTTCAATCAGAATTTTCTCAACAGCATCCTGAATCTGTTCTACCGTAGGTATCTGATTATGGCAGATTTCCAATAAATAAAGTTCCACTTGTTTTGCCAGATAAAGCGACATTTCTCTGTCACGTCCGCCGAGAACCTGCGCAGCCTTAAAAATGGCATCGGCAATTTTGTCGACATTAAAGTCAACCATTCTTCCGTCTCGTTTAATGATCTTTTTGATGCTGTCCATGCGTAAAACCGTCCTTTTCCTTTTTCTTTTCTCCCATTATTACATGTCAATAAACCACAATATGTAGTATGTATATTAAAATTTACTACTAAATGTCCGATATGTCAAGAGGTTTACTTGTTTTTTCTCGAAAAATATTCTTCCCGAAGCATGGACATCAAATGAAGGTCTACATATTTTCCGTCTTTCTTGCCGCCGTTTCTCATCACGCCTTCGTATGAGAATCCAACCTTGAGATAGAGTTTCGAGGCGATTTTGTTGTCGGTGAAATGATCCAAGGTAACTCTCTCCATATTCATTTCCTCAAATGCAAGCCGAAGCATCGTTTCCAGGGCTTCTTCTCCGAGTCCCCTGCCGCGTATGTTCTTGTCGGCTATGTAGATTCTCGTTATATCAAGAGAATCATAGTGATCGTCAATATTGCTTACATAAATTCGCCCAATCGGTTTTTCGTCCTTTTTGAGACAGATTGTCAGCTGCATCTTGTCATCGTCCTCACATCGGTGGATGAATTCCGTAACAACTTCTTCGTAGTCTCTGCCCTTGCTTATCGTGAAGAACTCCGTAACCGAATCCATCTGCTCCCATTCCGCAAAGAATCTGCAATCATCAAATGTACTTTCGCGCAATACAATTCTTTCGCCTTCAATATTCTTCATCTTATAATCACTTTCCTTTTCATATTTTTTATGATATAATTGTGACTTGTAAGTTTACAACTACATTATAGCATTGTGACACTGTAATTCAAAGCATGAAATTTAAAAAGGTGGATAATTATGGGGAAATTGGATATATCGAGTAAAATTAAAAATTTAGGCAGAAAAAAAACAGTCTTTTTGGCTATTGGAGTCATATTGGTGATTGCGCTCGCTGCGGGCGGAATCTATCTGGTTCGCTCGAATCAAAATGATGAACCTACTTTGGAAGAAATCGTAAGCGAAAAACTCAGTGCATACAAAACGGATATTGCCGACTCGCTCAGCACGTTGAATTCAAATGATAAGGTGGCCGATTACCTCGTCTCGTGGGCGGCCAACAAAGATATAAAGTCTGAAAGAGATTGGAATAACAACGTTATCTACTCGATTAAGGCATCGTCCAAGGACTACAAAGAAAACAAACCGGTAATTATCGCATGCGAATACGACGCTGCAGATATGGAAAACTATCTGGAACCTATGGCGACAGCTCTGACCGTTGCCAAGAATGCCAAATATCACGGAGCTTTCAAAGTCGTGTTCATGCCGCGTGAAAACGGCGAGATGAAGGGTGCGGAATCACTGTCGGAAGAATACATGACAAAGGACACGCAGTTGTTCTTCCTGGGAGCTTCGTCCTCTTCTAAAGTATCAATCACAACCGGCGGATATAAACAGTTTGCGATTACGGATTCGCTGAAAACATGTGCTCCGACGCATGACAAGGCATACAAG
The DNA here is from genome assembly GCA_000435615.1 of Firmicutes bacterium CAG:238. GTDB lineage: Bacteria > Bacillota > Clostridia > Peptostreptococcales > Anaerovoracaceae > CAG-238. The sequence goes on from FR881975.1 coordinate 21,188, forward strand.
ATTACAATCAAACATGTTCCTTCTCAGGATGCAGGTTACGCGATTAACCCTATCAAAACGCTCGGAAATCTGCTGGCGAACTTTAAATCGACTTCGCTTTTGTTTGAACTTTCATCCTTTACAGGCGGAAAAAATGCCGACACAATGCCTTCACGTGCATCGGTAACGGTTGTCATCAGTTCTTCTGACGAGGAAAAGTTCTGCACGAGAATGGATAAGGCGATCGAAAAATTTGACGACAAATATGCGGGGGATTTTCCCGAAATCTCCTATACATATAAAGAAACAGAACTTCCTAACAAGGTATTCACAAAGAAAGAAACCGAAAACATTGTCAGCCTTATGTACACGGCACTTAACGGTGTATATTACAAAGATGACGACGGCAATGTAACCGCCGTCACAAATATCGGAAAAATCCGCGCAAAAGGTTCTTCCCTGTCGATTTTGGTAAGTGCCATGAGTTCTTCCGCTGATCTTCTTATGGAGATTTGTGATGCATACAAGACGATCGCAGGGCTCTGCGATGTAAAGAGCTGCACCGTGAACAGTTACAGTGTTTACAGCGGCGGCGGGAAAACCTCGGCTCTTCTTGATCAGTTTGAAAGCAGCTTTTTGACTTTCACCGGTGACTCGGAAATGATCGTGGAAGATGCAGTGGAAACCACCCCTTGCAGCGTATTCTGCGACAGAGATTCGGGCATGGCCATGCTTTACTGCGGAATAACCGACAAAACCAAAGAAAAGTTTGCCGGCTCCCTGATCACTTTCTTGGATAACACAAATAATGTGTAATACCTTTTGACAACTTTTAATACTGCAGCATTACTGAAGAATATCAATCAGATGCTCGTCCTTTCGATAAATGTATACATTATCGGACAGCCATTCTTCTTCGGTAATGCTTTCTTTATTTCCGGCTTTCAGTAATTCTTTTACCGTTTCATCATTGATCTTCGTCTCCGGCAGGTTCGTCGGTAAAACAATTATCTCATCAAGAGACGACGGCAGCAGATACAAATCGCAGTCCAGCTTGTTTGCAAGGTCTTCCAGCAGCTTCTCATAGACGATGGAAGCTGCGCCCCAGGTAAGTCTTTTGTTTGATAAGGCATACATCGGCGGTGCCACAGCGACAAGCTCGGGTTTTAAGGTTTTCTTCGTCATTTCCAGCGCAAATTTATACAGTTCTTCTTCCGTCATATTGATTTTCCTGAGTATCTCATAGTCGATGATCGTGCTGTAGAGGTCGTTTCCGTTTATTACAACCTCACGGCATATCAATGTAAGATCGAGAACATCATAGTGCGGCACATTCTCAATCAGCCTTTTGTTTCGCTCCTTGTTGATAAGCTGGAAGACGATGCACTCACCAAAAATGATCTGCTCTTCCTCTGTACTTTTCTTCATTTTTTCTGATATTACATCGGTCGCTTTTATAATTGCCGCGATTTCTTTGATCAACATTTCAAAACTTGCACCCGAAGCATATTTCTCATAATACGGTTTAAAATAGGTATTCGCCATGCAGCAAGGCTCATCTGTGTCCCCATTGTTTTCACGATTCGGAACCAGCATAAGGGTCTCAAGTTCCACATTCACCTTATTTACAAGCTTCTCGCTCACGGTATACTCTTCAAATTTCTCCGGCAGATAAGACTTTATCTCCGTTTTGACTTTCTCTTTAAATTGATCATAGGTTAATTTTTTCTTTTCCATATAATAGCCCTCCTTGTTTTACATTATATTACATTTACATTATTTTACAAGAAGGGCAGCGATTTTCGTATCTGAAATGTAAGAATTGTTACGATTTCTGTATAGGCAAATTGCTCCAATAAAAAAACGTCTCATTTGAGGCGTTTTTTATGAGAATTATATTCTCTACAGTTTTATGATTCGAGAGTCGGAATTATGCTCTGCTTTAGCCGCCGAAGTTAATTGCTACTGCAATTACCATCAATACAGCCTGTACGCAAAGTAAGATTCCGAAGAGTTTGAATGCGAACTTCCACCATTTTTCAAGAGG
>FR881975.1:23237-32994 GCA_000435615.1 Firmicutes bacterium CAG:238
TTCCTGCAAGACCGGATACTACTGCTGCGAATGCTGTAGGCCAGATGATGTTGGATAAACCATCACCGAACTGGAATGCAAGAACAGCTGTGTCTCTTGTCATGCCAAGAAGGTCTGCCATAGGCGCCATGATCGGCATGGATACTGCTGCCTGGCCGGAACCTGATGGGATGAAGAAGTTGAGGATTGTCTGCATAACGAGCATTGCGATTGCGGACAGCCAAATCGGAAGGTGTGAAAGTGGAAGAGTAAATCCGTATACAACTGTATCGATGATTCCACCTTCAACCAGTACGAGTTTAACGCCACGGGCAATACCAACCATGATTGCTGCTGTAGTAGCATCCTGGAAACCTGTTGCGAAAGTTGCTCCGATTGTGTTGAGGTCCCATCTCATGATGATTGCGCAAACGATACCCATGATAAGGAATACTGCACAAATCTGTGAGAAATACCAGCCGGCTTTTACAACGCCGATTACTACGATAATGATAGCAGCAAGAAGGTCTAACAGAACGAGTTTCTGTTTAAGGCCGAATTCGAGCTTGCTTACATCGACGCCGCTTTCATTATGCATGAGTTCTTCCATCTTTGTTCCGTATAAGTATGAGTTCTTCGGATCATCCTTAACCTTGGAAGCGTAACGAACTGTGAATGCGGAAGCAACTGCCCACATTACCAGGTGGCAGGCAAGACGATAGCCAACACCGGACATGTAAGTTACTTCTGCGATACCCTGTGCAACACCTACGGTGAACGGGTTCATCATAGCTCCGGAGTAACCGACGCCGGCACCGAATGCGATAACTGCAAGACCTACGAGTGCGTCATATCCCATGCCGACATAAATTGCTGCGAATACCGGTATGAACGGAAGCCATTCTTCGAACATGCCGATTGTGGATGAACCAAGACCGATTAACAGCATGAAAATCGGAATAGTGATGAGGGAGCTCTTACCTTTGAAAACCTTAAGAAGAGCAGCAACCGCACCGTCGAAAGCACCTGATTTGATTACAAATACAACGGATGCATATGTGATGAATACGAGGAATGAAATGTCTGCTGCGTCAACCATACCTTCATAAACGAGTTCGAATACTCTGAAAGGGCCTACCGGTGATACTTCAGCAGTTTCATGCCATGTACCTGCGATTGCAACCTGTCTGCCGTCTGCATTTTCCATATAGTCGAAGGAACCTGCAGGGATAATCCATGTAAGAATAGCACAGACTACAATAATAGCGAATAAAATGACAAATGTATGCGGAAGATTAAATTTTTTCTTCTCGCCGAGTTTTGGACCATTACTCATAAGTTGTGTCCTCCTTTTCCTATTTTATTAGTTATAACGAATCATAAACTGAATTTATTTACCACATAGCATCTGAATCATGTCCGAATAGATCTCCGCTGTCTTATCCAAGGATTCCACCGTAATGTGTTCATTTGCTTCATGTGCTGTCATTGGTCCCGGGCCAAGAATGACGCGGTCACCTTCGAAGAAAGATGCCTCTGTAATTCCAAAGAAAGGCTGCCCTTTCTTGCCCGTCTTTTCCTCATAAACGTGAACAAGCTCGCTGTTGTTCCGGAATGAGGCTATATCATTAATGATCTCGTATGTGCCGTCGAGACCCTCAATGGCATCATCGACCGCTTTGCGGATGAGCGGGTATTCCCTCTCTGAGTCACAAATACGAAAATCAAGATATACGGTTGTTTTATCCGGCACTTTATTAATGGATGTGCCGCCTTCGATGATTCCGATGTTCATCGTAGGGTACGGAACCCTGAAGAAAGGACTCGGGGTCTTTCTGAGTTCCTGTTCGAAATCCATCATGCGATTGAGAAACTTCACCGCATTCTTGTTTGAGCTCTTTCCGTCAATCGGTGTGCTGGAATGGGTTGTAACTCCCTTGAAAGTAAAGATGTATTCAATGAGACCTTTGGAACCGATCATCGGAATAAGGTCTGTAGGTTCTGCGACGATAACATGCGGAGGGAACTTCGTTCCGGCATCAACCAAATCTTTTACACCGCCGAACATAATCTCTTCGTCATATGTGCAGTATACAGCAAGTCCCTTCTGAAGTTTGCTCAAATCGGTTTCGGAAATTGCCGAAAGAAAAGCTGCAATGCCGCCCTTCATGTCACATGCACCCAGTCCGTAGAGAACTCCGTCTTTTTCGGTCAGTTCGTGCGGATCGGTTGTCCAGCCGTCCGTAATATCAACGGTATCCGTATGTCCCAAGAATCCGATTGCCGGATTCTCGCCGTATTTGCCGATTAAAACCTCTTTTCCGGTTTCCGCATTCTTCTTTCTTTCAATTTCAAATCCCAGATTGGAAAGAAAACTATCGATATAATCCATGATCCGATTGTTATCTTTGTCTGCGATTGTATTAATTGCAACTAAATCTTTTAAAATTTTCTTTGCTTCCATTTATATCCTCCTTTATATAAAATAATAATACTTTTTCGCTTTACAGTAAAGATTTTTTTAGCAAATTCTTCACAGTTTCTTCACATTCTCTATTTCTTTCTTAGCAGCGCAATGCTCTCAATGTGCTTGGTAAGCGGAAAATTATCAAAGGGTTTTAAGTAAACGCATTCATATCCGTAATACTTCATATATTTCAAATTATCCGCCATCGTCTTCGGGTTGCAGGAAATATAGATAATTTCGGAAACACCGTATTCGATGATTTTGTCTAAAGATTTGGGCTGTATACCCACCCTTGGCGGATCGACAACTATCACGTCCGGTTTTTCGCTGACACCTTTCAGCACCTCGAAAACATCCCCGGCGATGAAGCTGCAATTTGACAATCCGTTCAGTGCCGCATTTTCCCTTGCCGCATCCACCGCTTCCGAAACGAGCTCAATTCCGATTACGCTCCTCGCTTTCAGTGCCAAAATCTGCGAAATGGTGCCCGTTCCGCAATATAAGTCGAACACGGACTTTCCCTCAAAGGAATCAACCATGGCAAGTGCCTCCGAATAGAGCCTCTCTGCTGCTTCCACATTGGTCTGAAAGAAAGAAAACGCACTGACTTTGAAATCAAGATTCAGGATTTTCTCCATATAGTAATCTCTGCCCCAAAGCGTTTTGAGCCTTTCGCAGTTTACCGCGTCGGCGATATTGTCGTTAAACGTGCGAAGGATTCCGACAATTTTGTTTCGGAGATTGAGTGCAAGAAGCATTTCTGTAAATGCCTCTTCATCAAACCCTTCTTCCGATGTCGTGACAATGTTAATAAGGAGTTCTTCTGTTCTCATGCCCTTTCTTATAATCAGATTCCGCATGAGTCCTTTGTGCGTTCTCTTGTGATAAAACGGATATTCGTTTGCTTTCACAAAATTCAGCACCGCATCCAAAATCACATTAAAATCTTCATCCACAAGCTGACACTCATCAACCGTTATGATGGACATGAAATTCTTCTTTCGGTGCATGCCGAGGGTTGTTTCCCCATCTTTAACAAAGTCACCGAATGTATACTCCATCTTGTTTCTGTATCCGTATCGAACCGTACATCCTTCAATTGCATCCACCTTTGCCGGTACAACACTCTTCGCTTCCAGAAAACCGTAAACCTGCTTCTCTTTATCGGCAAGCTGATCTTCATATGCGACGCCCTGATAAATACATCCGCCGCAAAACTCACTGTGCGGGCAAATCGGCCGCGCTTCCTGCTCATGTGTATTAAAATCTGCCATACTTGTCATAAAACTCCTTTTTGTATTCCGGAAAACGGTCTTCTTCAATTGCTTTCCTAATGTTTCCCATCATATTAATCAGGAAATGCAGATTATGATTTGATAAAAGCATCGCCGAAAGCATTTCGTCAGCTTTATATAAATGACGCAGATATGCTCTTGAATAGTTTCTGCATGTGTAGCAGTCACACTCTGCATCGAGCGGTTCCCAGTCCTTCTCATATTTGGCATTCTTGATGTTTACCCTTCCGTGAGAGGTCATTGCAAGACCATGCCTTGCAATTCGGGTCGGAAGCACGCAGTCAAACATATCCACGCCGCGCTCCACGCCCTCAAATAGGTAGTCCGGGGTTCCGACCCCCATAAGATATCTGGCTTTTTCCTTCGGGAGATATTCCACACAGTCATCCAAAATATCCAGCATAAGTTCCTTCGGTTCTCCTACCGAAAGTCCTCCGATTGCATATCCGGGGAGGTCAAGATCGACGATTTCTTCCGCACTCTGCTTTCTGAGGTCTTTGTACATACCGCCTTGCATGATTCCGAAAAGCGACTGCCTTTCCCAATCCGTGTGATAATCCTTACAGCGCTTCAGCCATCTTGTTGTGCGTTCAAGCGAATTCTTTACATATCTTCTGTCGGCCGGATACGGTGCACATTCGTCAAATGCCATCATTATGTCCGAACCGAGAGCGTTTTGAATTTCAATTGATTTTTCGGGTGAAATCATATGTGCCGATCCGTCGATATGAGAGCGGAACTTTACACCTTCTTCCGTAATTTTGCGGAGCTTTCCAAGGGAAAAGACCTGAAATCCGCCGCTGTCCGTAAGAATTGCTCTGTCCCAATTCATAAATTTGTGCAGGCCGCCCGCTTCTTTGACAATTTCATGTCCGGGTCTGAGGTAAAGGTGGTAGGTGTTTGAAAGAATAATTTCAGCACCCATCTCCTTCACTTGCTCCGGACGCATCGCTTTTACGGTTGCCTGCGTTCCGACCGGCATGAATACCGGTGTCTGGATATCTCCGTGCGGAGTGTGAACAACGCCTCTTCTGGCGCGCGTTCTTGAATCTGTCTTTAACAGATCATAAGTTACTGCATGTTTCATTTATTGTCCGTGCCGCTGATTCCTTGCGGTCACCCTCCTGTTTTATTTTGCTGTCTTTTCAAGACATTTTCGTATGGTGCCTCTCATCATGAAGCCCATGCGCTTAATTCTCTGTTCGGGATCATCCTTCATGTTGCTGTCAAGCCACTCAAAGAAAACCCCTATTACTCCGTGCTTATAAAATGTCACCAGGATGTCTATATCCTCTTCGGATACATTAAGTCCCTGCGCCTGCTGCTTGACAAATCTTAATGTGATCGGACTCATAACACGGTTAATATATCGTTCCAGATTCTCACGATTAAGCGAATTGTATACATGGTATACTGCTTTTCGGTTTTGGAGGACGAACTCAAGTGAGGAAAGTATGCCATCTTCCCAAAGTTCCCATGTGTCGGCCTCTCCGATATGCTGTTTCGTGTGTTCATCGAAGATTTCTTCCAAAACTTCGTAGATATCATGATAGTGATAATAAAATGTGTTTCTGCTTATCCCACAAGCATCTGTCAGTTCCTTGATACAAATCCCATCGAAAGGTTTGTCGTTGAGCAAGCCGATAAGCGATTCTTTAATAAGCCTCTTTGTATCGTTTCCCATTTTAAAATTATTTGTTGAAGTCTTCCTTCATTGCCTTGATTTTATCTTCGTCCATAAATGTTTTGGTAATGTGGAGCGAAATTACTTCCGCACCGAGCTTGATTGCATCGTGTGCCCTCTGCGTTTTTACTGCATCGGCAAACTCTCTTGTATGTATTGCCACGCCTCTGTCAACAATCTGAAGTGTCGGATGGAACGCAGGGCAGGCAAAACTTACATTTCCGATATCGGAAGAGCCGAAAAGCTTGTCATGATCGCCGTTTATGTCAATGCCGAGTTCCTCATATACTTCCTTCATTACGCTTATTCCGGCAGGATTGTTCTTCATGCAGTCGTATGTAGCGTCAACCTTAAAGGTATCCCATGTTGTCTGCGTCATGATTGCTGCTCCGCGAGCACAGTCATCTACCATTCTGTGGACTTCCTGCAGGTATGCCTTATCCACAGCTCTCATGTAAAAGTGTACGCTTGCTTCTTCCGGAACGATGTTCGGAACGACACCGGCTTTTTTGTAAATTCCGTGCATTCTTACATCCGGAGTTACGTGCTGGCGCAGCATATCGATACCGTGGAACATGAGCTGCGCTGCGTTAAGTGCATTCTTTCCCTCCCATGGAGCTGCAGAAGCGTGTGCTGTCTTTCCGTGGAAATTATACTGATAGGACATCAGTCCGTTCAGTATGCAATATAAGAGGTTCTGATCGTAAAGGTGAATCATGATTGCCATATCATAATCATTGAACACACCGTCATCCGTCATTTGGACTTTCGCCCCGTCGGCTTCTTCAATCGGCGTTCCGATGACATGGATGTCCGCGTTGAGTTCGTCCTGAAGTTCTGCCATAGCGATGCCGGCGAGTACACTGATGGAGCCGCTGACACAGTGGCCGCATGCGTGTCCGATATCAGGCAGTGCATCATATTCCGTAAGTATCGCAACTTTATATTTATGATTGTTCGGTCCGTATACCGCTTTGAAAGCTGTTTCGATTCCCGCAAACGGATACTCCGTTGCAAATCCTTTTTTCTTTAAAAGTTCAACGATTTTGCGCGATGTTTCGAATTCCTGTCCGGAAATTTCAGGATGATCTGCGAGGTCATCGTTGAGGGCAATCAGTTCTGCCCAGTTCGCATCGATTCTTTCAAAAATCTTTTCTTTTAACTCCAAATACTTGTCCATTCTACACCTCCATGTTCTCCTTTATCATTAAAGCGGCAGTCTTTCATCAGCGGATGCTTCCTGTCCTACCGTCTTAAATTCCTCTTTTATAGCCTCTAAATGTTCCGGATTTGTCATAAGTTCAAATGCAGTCATTGTAAATGCTCTGACAAAATCAAGTGCATTGTCGATTGCGGTATCGCTGCAAGCATGTTCCGCAAATTCTTTCGTATGCGGTGCATAATATGTTTTGTCTCCCTTCGGACTCATTCCGCAGGTGAGCTGCACAGCCGGACAATGATAGCTTACATCTCCAAGATCCGAAGATCCCGGAATAACGGTTTTGGCATCAATATGCATAACATCATGTTCCAGCGTTTCAAGATTGGTCGCAACCATACGGGACAGGTATCTGTTGCTGCATGTATCCTTAAACGCAGCTTCCGGTTCCGAAAGTTCGTATGTGCATCCGGTTGCGAGTGCCGCACCTTTCACACAGTCGGTAAGTTTCGCGTAAAGTTCGTTTACGTATGCCATCTTTGCTGCTCTTACATATACCAGTGCTCTTGTATAATCCGGAATGATATTCGGTGCAACACCTCCGTCGAGAATGACACCATGTAATCTTGCATCCGGTTTTGTCTGCTGTCTGAACGCATTCATCAGATTAAAGAAATTAATCACAGCATCCAGTGCGTTGATTCCTTCATGCGGTGCTGCTGCAGCATGTGCGGTTCTTCCGTGGAATTCAATCTGCATGCATCTCATCGCAACCGTGTTGATTGATTCCGCATCTTTAAAGGAAGGATGTGCCATCATTGCAACATCAAATTCGTCAAACGCACCTTTTGCCGCCATTTCAACTTTTGCACCGTCGGTTTCCTCTGCAGGCGTTCCGATAACATAAATTTCTCCACCGTATTCATCGGCAAATTCACGCATGGCAATTCCGCTTCCGACCGACATTGATGCAATCAGGTTATGCCCGCAGGCATGACCTAAAACAGGCAATGCATCGTATTCTGCAAGCATTGCGATCTTAGGACCCGGCTTTTTGCCTTTATATACAGCTTTATATGATGTAGGAATTCCGCAGAATCCCTTTTCAACTTCAAATCCGTATTTTGAAAGGAGCCGGCACTGCCATTCACAGGCTTTTACTTCCTGCTTCCCTAATTCCGGATGATTGAAGATATTTTTTGCAAGCTCTCTGATTTCGGGGTCTAAATTATTAACTATCGCATCAATTCTTTCCATTACAACTTTGTCCATTTTGAATCCTCCCTCTATCGGACTGTCAGACGCACTCGTTCTCCGATCTAAGATATTATATCACAAAAATCTCTCAATTTCTACATTTTATTTGATAATTTCCGCTATTGGTTTGTTGAAATGTTTGGCAGAAAAATAAAAAAAAAGGGTGGATTTTTCTATCAACATGTAGTATAATTATCCCGTTGTCGATTTGTGCTACCGTGGCTCAGTCGGTAGAGCAGCTGATTCGTAATCAGCAGGTCGCCGGTTCGAATCCGGCCGGTAGCTCCATAAAAAAACGCCTCATGCAAAGCATGAAGCGTTTTTTTATTGTTTTTTTCCACAGACATATTCGCAATAAATGTTTACCGGACAGCTGTCACACTTCGGTTTTCTTGCATCGCAGCACTGTCTGCCGTGAAAAATCAGGCTGTGATGTGTGCGGCTCCAGCGTTCCTCCGGCACTCTTTCCATCAGTGACAGTTCCGTTTTCAGCACATCTTTCTCATCTGCAAGTCCGATTCGATTCGCAACACGGAACACATGCGTATCAACGGCAATTCTTTGCTGTCCGAACCCTACCGCAAGAACAACATTGGCGGTCTTGCGGCCGACACCCGGAAGACTTATGAGTGAGTCATAATCATTCGGCACTTTCCCGCCGAAGTCGCGGCAGATTTTCTGTGCCATGGCTACGATATTCTTTGCCTTTGTGCGATACATTCCGATTCTTTTTATGTATTCCTCAACTTCTGACGGTTCTGCGGCTGCAAGTGCCTCTGCATCCGGATAGCGTTCAAAAAGCGCGGGACTCACCTGATTCACAGACTTATCCGTTGTTTGTGCAGACAGCGCCACCGCAACAATAAGTTCATACACATTCTTGTGATTTAATGCGCACTCGGCATCCGGATAGGTTTCTTCCAGAATGTCGAGTACTTTGATTACGTCATCTTGTTTGATCATTTTTTACTCTCTTTCTTGACTTGCTGTCCTTTAAATGGTAGAATTGTATACAATTTTTCAGTAAGGAGCATTGCCACATGTTAAGCTTGGATTTTATAAATAATGAATATGAAGACACCAAAACACCGGCGCAAAAGGTGTGCGAATCGATCGCAATCGATATCTTGACCGGAATTCTTCCCGACGGAAAACAAATTGTCGAGCAAAAGCTCTGCGAAAAGTACAAGATGAGCCGTACTCCTATCCGGGAAATTATAAAGGACCTGCAAATGCTTGGGCTTATCGATCTGATTCCCAACCGCGGTGCTTTCGTCTCCGGTATCTCTCAACGCGATGTAAACGATTTTTTCTATATGAAAAGTCTTCTCTACCCTCAATGTGTCAAGTGGGCAGTCGAGCGCATAACGGAGGAGGAATTCGCAATGCTTGAAGAGGCTTTTACCTTCATGCAGTTCTATGCCGTAACCGAAGACCTCGAAAAAATCCAGCGGGTCATCCATGGCTTCAACGCCATAATATACAACGCAAGTCACAACAAGGAACTTGAAACAACGCTTCTCAGATATGACTTTTTAATAAAATATGCAAACATTGGCGTACGCTATCCTCTTAATTTCATGCAAGACGTTCTCGAAGAACATCAAGCCATCTTCGATGCTTTCAAAGCAAAGGATCCCGACATGGGCGCGGATGCCGCACAGGTACACGCATATAAATCAATGATGCGCAGAAAATAATCTGTGCGTTTTTTATAACTGGTTATAATATTCCGAGGTGTTCCAGCAAAATCTTAAGTCCGATTAAAATCAAGATGATTCCGCCCGCAAGACTTGCTTTATTCTCATATTTGTTTCCGAATTTATGCCCTATAAACACACCTGCTGAGGAAATAACAAAAGTCGTGCAGCCGATCAGCGCAATCGCAGACACTATGTTTACCTGCAGGAATGCAA
>FR881975.1:33014-35524 GCA_000435615.1 Firmicutes bacterium CAG:238
AGGAATGCAAAAGAAATTCCGACTGCCAAAGCGTCGATACTTGTTGCAATTGCCAGCACGAACAGTTCTTTGATATTCAGCCCCGATCCTTCTTCGCAGCAGGATTTGTCCTTGTCATCGCCCCTAAAAACATCCCAAATCATCTTGCCCCCTATAAACGCAAGAAGCACGAACGCAATCCAATGGTCAAAGCTTGTAATGTACGCCTCAAACTGTTTTCCAAGCAGCCATCCCACAAACGGCATCAGTGCCTGAAATCCTCCGAAAAACAATGCAATAACAAGCGTTTGACCTTTGTCTAACTTTCTCATGTTCAACCCCTTGCAAATTGCAACTGCAAATGCATCCATGGAAAGTCCGACACCGATCATAAAAATTTCAAAAAAACTCATAATATCTCCCTATTTTCTTGTTGGGTAAAAAAATATCTCCCTACAATTATAGAGAGATATTTTATCATATTATGCATTAAAAAACAAGGTTTTGCCGTCACTATCAATGGTAACTTTGCCGCCGTCAACAAGGTCGCCGCGGATAATCATCGAAGCAAGCTCGTTTTCGACATGCTTCTGAAGATAACGCTTAATCGGTCTTGCGCCGTACTGCGGGTCGTAGGATTCTTTTGCGATGAGCTCCTTCGCGGCATCCGTCATCGTAAGCGTCATGTCTCTGTCCGCAAGTCTGTTTGCAATCGCCTTGAAAGCAAGGTCGATAATCTTTTTAACCTGCTCCAATGTAAGGGCGCTGAATACGATAATGTCATCCACACGGTTTAAGAACTCCGGTCTGAAGTAATTCTTCAGCTCACCGGTTACTCTTTCCTTGACTTCTTCCGGAATATTACCTTCCTGATTCATATTCTCAATCAGCTCGCTGCTTCCGATGTTGGAAGTCATAATGATAATTGTGTTCTTAAAGTCAACGGTTCTGCCCTGGTTGTCGGTCAAACGTCCGTCGTCAAGCAGCTGAAGCAGAATGTTGAATACATCCGGATGTGCTTTTTCGATTTCGTCGAACAAAACAACACTGTAAGGTTTTCTTCTTACCGCTTCGGTAAGCTGTCCGCCTTCATCATATCCAACATATCCAGGAGGCGCTCCTACCAGTCTGGAGACGGAGTGCTTTTCCATGTACTCGGACATATCAATACGAATCATATTTCTTTCGGTATCAAACAAGGACTCGGAAAGCGCTTTCGCAAGCTCGGTTTTGCCGACGCCTGTAGGTCCGAGGAAAATGAACGAACCGATTGGTCTGTTTTCATCCTTGAGGCCTGCTCTTGCTCTGAGGATTGCCTCCGAAACCGCCGTAACAGCTTCGTCCTGTCCGATAACTCTCTGATGAAGGATTTCCGGGAGTTTCAAAAGTTTTTCTCTCTCGGTTTCCACAAGCTTGCTTACCGGAATGCCTGTCCACGAAGAAATAACCTCCGCGATTTCTTCTTCGTTTACTTCTTCTTTCAAAAGTCTTGCTTCGCCGCCGTCTACGCTGTCAGCCTTCTGCTTTTCTTCTTCCAGTTTCTTCTCAAGTTCCGGAAGCGTTCCGTATTTGAGCTGCGCCAATTTTTCGAGGTCATAGTTTCTCTCCGCCTCTTCCATTTGGTGTTTAACTTCTTCAATCTGCTGCTTGGTTCCCTTGACCTCGGAAATCGCCTTCTTTTCGTTTTCCCACTGCGCTCTCATGGAAGCATCTTCTTCTTTGAGGGCTGCCAGTTCTTTTTCGAGGGTCGCAAGTCTTGCCGCGGAAGCTTTGTCGGTTTCCTTGCCGAGTGCTTGTTTTTCAATCTCAAGCTGCATAATCTTTCTGGATATTTCGTCCAGTTCCGACGGCATACTGTCGATTTCGGTTCTGATTCTTGCAGCCGCTTCGTCCATCAGGTCGATGGCCTTATCCGGCAGGAATCTGTCGCTGATATAACGGTCGGAAAGTGTCGCGCAAGCAATTAAAGCACCGTCCGTAATTCTGACGCCGTGATGGATTTCAAAACGCTCTTTCAAGCCTCTTAGGATAGAAATCGTATCTTCCACCGACGGTTGATCAACCAGCACCTTCTGGAATCTTCTTTCGAGTGCGGCATCTTTTTCGATGTATTTCCGATATTCGTCCAATGTTGTAGCACCGATGCAGTGAAGCTCACCTCTTGCCAGTTTCGGTTTCAAGAGGTTGCCCGCATCCATCGAGCCTTCGGTTCTGCCTGCGCCTACAATATTATGGATTTCATCGATGAACAGAATGATTCTGCCCTCGGATTTTTCAACTTCGTTTAAGACCGCTTTCAGTCTTTCCTCGAATTCGCCCCTGAACTTAGCACCCGCAATCAGTGCACCCATATCCAGCGCGAAAATGGTCTTGTCCTTCAGGCCTTCCGGCACATCGCCGTTCAAAATACGCTGCGCGAGGCCTTCTACGACTGCGGTTTTGCCGACGCCCGGCTCACCGATCAGGACAGGGTTATTCTTCGTTCTTCTGGAAAGAATCTGAATTGCGTGTCTGATTTCAGCATCTCTTCC
>FR881975.1:35664-36514 GCA_000435615.1 Firmicutes bacterium CAG:238
CCCCTTACTTTGGAAAGTGCCTCTAAGAATTTGTTCTTTGTAATATTGTATTTCGCGAAAATTTTTGCGCTCGGCGTTCCCTTTTCCTCAAGCAAGGCAATATATAAATGCTCTACGCTGACATATTCGTCCTTGAATTCCTCTGCGATCTTCTCCGCTCTCATCAAAATCTGCGAAAGTCTTCTGGAAGAATACATATTGTCTGCGGCTCCGGAAACCTTCGGGAGCTTTTCAAGCTGTTCCTCCACATCGGCAATCACAGCGGTCGGATCCACATTCAGGTACTTCAAAAGCTTTGGAATCAGACCGTCCTTCTGCATCAAAAGCGCCATATGAAGATGTTCTCCGTCGAGCATCTGATGCCCTTCGGAAATCGCTATGTTCTGGCATTCCATAACCGCCTGCTGTGCATTCTGTGTATATTTTTCAATGTTCATATCATCACCCCTATTCCATCAAACATAAACATTTTCTTCCATTTTTATCTGTTCAGACACCTTTATTATGCCCTCACGACTTTCTATATACCCATTGTACACCCTTTCAAACGCAAAGTAAAGAAAAATTTAGCACTCTTTTTGGCAGAGTGCTAATAAAGTAATGTCCTTATCTTAACTTTCGGTAGGTCACCCAGCCTGTATATGTTTTTAAGCTGGGCTTGTTCCTGCTTTTTCCTGTCGCTGACGGATTTCTCTTGTTTTAGAGTGAAAGGGCCGGCAGATTTCTTCCGTATTTTTCCTTACTGTTGACTATTTTCTATTCTCTTGCCTCTAAGGTGATCAAATTTCTTCCGAATTTTTGCCATTTTAGATATTTCTATGAAAAATCGTCTACCTGTTCTAAATTTCAG
>FR881976.1 GCA_000435615.1 Firmicutes bacterium CAG:238
GCGCATCTCAATGCTGTCCTGCTGATCGCCAACAGAGGCAACATAGGTTAAGTATTCCGCTGTGCTGGAACGGATGGTTACTTCCTGTTTTTTCTTTGCCAAATAAAGCACCTGCCTTTTATTTTGTTAATATATCCAATAGCGATGTTTGTTGCTTAGAACAGTTCCACATGACCAAGCAGCAAGTCTATCAGATTGCAATGGAAAATTCCGTTGTCATCATAGAAATTGTGAGGAATATCCATGCGAACAATGATTTTTTTGAAAAAGTCCTTTGTCAATATCAATGATGCAATTTCAGAGGATTCCTTTTTATCCGTATCCACCCGGAAAGCTGACTGGATATAGATTTTTTTATCTGCATCATTGACAACGAAGTCGATTTCTTTTTGCACATTTGCACCGCCGGTTCGATCCGTTACAACACCAACATCAACGGAATATCCTCTACGCAGAAGTTCGTTATAGATGATGTTTTCCATAATGCGCGCGGGATCGTATTGACGGTAGTTCAACCTGGCATTACGAAGACCAATATCCGTGTAGTAGTATTTGTTTGGATATTTGAAATAGGTCTTTCCTTTCACATCATAGCGCTTTACCACCGAAATGAGGAACGAATCAATGATGTGCTGCACATAATTGGAAACCAGAGTGGAGTTAACCTTTTCATTCTTCATGCTGGTCAGCGCATTGGCAATATTCGCAGGATTGGTCAGAGAGCTAATCTGTGAAGCGAGAAAATCCAGAATATCATTCAGAATATCCTCACGCTCGATACCGTTGCGCTCTACAATATCTTTCACATACAATTCGCTGTAGAGGGAGGAAAGGTAATCCTTTTTGTCTTTCTCATCTGTCAGCGACAAGAGGCGTGGCATACCGCCGTAAAGCATATAGGTATCCAGAGCCTTTCGCTCATCACCGCCTACATAAGAGTAGAACTCCTCGAAGGACAGTGGAAATACATGAATTTGAGCAGCACGGCCACGGAACTCTGTAGCGATGTCCTTAGACAATCCTTTCGAGTTACTTCCGGTCACATATACATCCAAATTCTTATATGCCTTAAGTTCATTCAGCATACCATAGATGGAAACTTCGATGCCGCCATTTTCTTTATCGATCACTTTTGTGGTAAGTTGAACCTCATCAATGAAAAGGTAGAACTTCTCATCTTTCTTTCCGGAAACAAGTTCCTCAATATATTCGCAAAGAGAGATTGGATTTCTGAACTTATAGTAACGTCTCTGGTCCAATTCGAT
This sequence comes from Firmicutes bacterium CAG:238, assembly GCA_000435615.1. Taxonomy (GTDB): domain Bacteria; phylum Bacillota; class Clostridia; order Peptostreptococcales; family Anaerovoracaceae; genus CAG-238. The sequence continues at coordinate 1,266 of FR881976.1, forward strand.
TTTTATAATATGGTCTTCCTGAACTCCCTGCGATAAAAGGTACTCATAGAACAGGTCAAACAGCAGCACCGACTTTCCGCAGCGACGGATGCCGGTGATTACTTTTACCTCGCCGTTCCACATATGATGAATCATACGATTCAAATAAAAATCTCGTTTAATCATTACACTCACCTCGAACTTTCGACATTTGCGTCGCTACTTTCATGTATAGTATGCCACAAATTTCTCGAATTATCAATAGTGCTGCAGAAAGTTTATGATAAGGTTACGACATTATTTTTTAAATGATTCGACCAGCCCCAATCCCGCTGCAATTCACCTTCTATAAATATATCTTTT
>FR881977.1:0-4335 GCA_000435615.1 Firmicutes bacterium CAG:238
GCGGCGAATGAATAAGGCAAAGTAAGAATATGCAGAAAGATAACACGAGAGGAATCTACATTCATATACCGTTTTGCATGAGCAAATGCCCGTATTGTGATTTTTACTCAGTGCCCGGTGCGAAGACCGGAAAGATTGAAGCCTTTGCGGCAGCACTCGAAAACGAGATTGATTTTTATGCGGAAAGATATGCCGAAAAGCCAATCGAAAGCATTTACTTCGGCGGCGGAACGCCCGGACTTCTCAACGAAAATTGCTTTGAGAGACTCATGGATGCTCTGAAGATGAAATTCAAGATTGAAGAGGATGTGGAAGTGAGCATGGAAGTGAACCCCGCAGCGGTAACCGAGGACAAGCTGCTTGCGTTTCGCAAGGCGGGGCTTAACCGGCTCAGCATCGGCGCACAGTCTTTTGACGACGCAGTATTGAAAATCTTGGGGAGAATCCACAAGGCAGGGCAGATTACAGAGACCGTAACCGCTGCAAGAAATGCGGGAATCGACAATTTGAGCCTCGATTTGATGTTCGGCATTTCCGGGCAGACGATCGAAAGCTGGGAGAAAAGCGTGGAGGCGGCAATCGCATCTGCGCCCGAACATATATCGCTGTACAGTCTCGAAATCATGGACAACACAAGGTTCGCAAGGGACTGCGACAAGGGAATCTATCATCAGACCACGGAAGAGGATGACAGGAAAATGTATAAAATTTCCCTGGAAATGATGGATGCGGCAGGATACAGGCAATACGAAATTTCCAATGCCGCAAAGCCGGGATACGAGTGCAGGCATAACCTGCGTTACTGGAGTATGGGCGAGTATATGGGACTGGGTCCGTCGGCCCACTCCTTTCTGAACGGAACCCGTTATTCGAACATCCCGGATGTGGATGCGTACATTTTGAGCGAGGGGAGACTCGCGGTGTGTGATTATACGGTCAATACGCAGAGCGATAATATCAGTGAATATATTTTTACGGGACTTCGAAAAACCGCGGGGATTGACAAGGCGGATTTTCGCGGCAAGTTCGGCAGGGATATATGGGATTTTTATCCGGAAGGAAAAAAGGAATTTTCCATTTTTGTAAACGGGGGATTCGCCGAAGAAGATGAAACTTCGCTCCGGCTTACCCGCAGAGGAATGGATATCTCAAATAAGATAATGATGATTTTTGTCTGAAAACCGGCAAGAAGAAAGGATGGCAGTATGGGAAAGTACATAATGGCGCTCGATCAGGGAACAACGAGTTCAAGATGCATACTCTATGATAAAAAAGGCAACATCATAAGCTCGGCACAGAAGGAATTTACGCAGATTTACCCGAAGGCGGGCTGGGTGGAACACGATGCCATGGAAATCTGGTCGACGCAGATGGGAGTTGCCCAGGAAGCAATCCTCAAAATAAACTGCACGCACGAAGACATAGAGGCCATCGGCATCACAAACCAGCGCGAAACCACCGTGGTATGGGACAAGGAAACCGGATTGCCCATTTACAATGCAATCGTATGGCAGTGCAGGAGAACCGCAGAATACTGCGACAGCCTCAAGGCAGAGGGATACAGCAAGAAAATCAGGGAAAAGACCGGGCTTCTGATCGATGCGTATTTCAGCGCAACCAAACTGAAATGGATTCTCGATCATGTTCCGGGGGCAAGAGAAAAGGCGGAAGCCGGACGGCTTCTTTTCGGAACGATTGAAACATGGCTTATCTGGAAACTTACAGAGGGCAGAGTCCATGTCACGGACTATTCCAATGCTTCGAGAACCATGATGTTCAATATCAACACGCTCGATTGGGATGATGAAATCCTGAAACTTCTCGATATACCGCGCTGTATGCTTCCTGAACCAAGGCCGTCAAGTTGTATTTACGGCGTGTCGAGCGACAATGTTTTCGGCGGCCCGATCCGAATCGGCGGAGCTGCGGGAGACCAGCAGTCCGCACTTTTCGGACAGACCTGTTTCCTGCCGGGCGAAGGAAAAAACACCTATGGCACGGGCTGTTTCCTGCTGATGAATACGGGTGAGAAACCTGTTTTCTCAAACAACGGACTGGTGACGACAATCGCATGGGGCATAGACGGCAAAGTCTATTATGCTCTGGAAGGCTCGGTTTTCGTGTGCGGTGCAGCCATTCAGTGGCTCAGGGACGAAATCGACATCATGGAAAAAGCCTCGGATTCCGAGAAAATGGCACTTTCCGTGCCGGATGCAAACGGCCTTTACGTTGTTCCGGCCTTCGTCGGACTCGGAGCACCTTACTGGGATCCGTATGCAAGAGGTGCGGTACTGGGCATTACAAGAGGTGCCAACAAGAACCATTTGGTAAGAGCAACGCTCGAATCGCTGGCATATCAGACCAAGGATTTGATAGACGCGATGTCCGAGGATATGGGAAAAAGCATGCCGGCGCTCAAAGTGGACGGCGGCGCGTGTGCAAACAATTTCCTGATGCAGTTCCAGTCGGATATCCTGGGATGCGAAGTGGATCGTCCGCAGTGCATCGAAACAACCTCACTGGGAGCGGCATATCTTGCGGGGCTGGCAACCGGATACTGGAAAAACAAAGAAGATGTCCTGGAAAACTGGCAGGTTGACAGGAAATTTATGCCGATTATGGATGAAGAAAAGAAAGGAGAACTTTTGAACGGCTGGAAAAAGGCAGTAAACTGCGTAAGAGGCTGGGCAAAAGAATCATAGCATTTATGGGAGAAACGATAAAACAAAGAGACTATATGTTTGACACATTTCGCGGTCTGCTGATGTGGTCAATTCCGATATCGCATTTTACAAGGGTGGCAGGAAATTTCTCACAGGACTCACTCGGAGGCGTTATTTACATAACCATCAATGTTTTTGTAATGCAGGCGTTCGTGTTCCTGTCCGGCTATTTTTCGAAAAAACCCGACCGGTCGAAGGAGACTTCATTCCACACATTTATGTGGCCGTATCTTCTCGGAATCCCGTTTTTCTATTTGGTCAGACTGTTGATCTTCGGAAACGCCAACTGGAATCTTGATCAGCCTCCGTTTGCACTGTGGTATTTGTGGGCACTTTTCTTCTACAGATACTTTACAAAAGAATGGATGAAGATTCCGTACATATTGGAACTGAGCATCGTTGTGTATATTTTTGCAGGGCAGATTCCGTTCCTTACGGGCATCCTGGGACTCGGCAGAATGGTTTCCTACTTCCCGTTCTTTGTAATGGCCGTTTACTGCACGGGTGATCAGCTCAAGAAACTGCAATGCCTCAAAAAATGGCAATGCATGCTCCTGGGAGCGGTTTTGATGGGCATTTCGTGTATTCTGGCATTTTGCGTGCCTCAGCTTCCGGTGGGTTTTTATCTGCTTAAGACGACTGCAGGGAACCTCGGAATTCCGTGGTATTGGGATATATTCGGCAGAATCATGGTGCTTTTCCTCGCATGGGGATGGATCATCCTAATGGTCAATATTCTGCCAAATAAGAAAAATTATCTGGCATATGTTGGCATGAATACAATGCCGATATATATTCTTCACTTAATTGTGAGATACTTAATAAAGGTGCACGGCATTGGCTTCGGAATCATACCTGTTGACAATCCTGTAATCTATTATTTGCTTATTATAGGTCTGGCTTCGCTTTGCGCGGTGGTATTTTCATCAAAGCCAGTAGCTGCGATTTACGATTTCGTTGTAGAAGGATTATGGAAAGTCTTCCTTTGGCTCCTCGCTCGAATCGTGGATGTGCTTGCACTGGTACATAAACCGGTAAACGCGCTTAAGGAGTGGACACTTCGTACAATAGGAGGTATTGGGGATAAATGATCAAAAAATTGATAAAGTACGTGGGCGAATACAAAAAGCCCACAATACTTACCCCTATCTTTGTTTTGTTGGAATCAGTAATGGAAATACTGATTCCTCTTTTAATGGCAAAACTTATCGATGACGGCATCGATATGGGGGATATGAATGTTATTGTAAAATATGGTTTAATTTTGCTGGCAGCGGCACTTCTGACCATGTTCTTCGGCTCTGCGGCCGGTATAACCGCTGCCAATGCGTCGGCGGGATTTGCAAAAAATGTAAGAAGGGGAATGTATTACAAAATACAGGAATTCTCATTCGGAAACATCGATAAATTCTCGACGGCAAGTCTTGTAACGCGACTGACCACGGACGTATCCAATGTGCAGCAGGTCTTTCAGATGATGACCAGAATCTGCTTCCGGGCACCGGCAATCCTCGTATTTGCACTGATTGCAGCATTCAGCGTGAACAAAGAACTTTCGCTGGTATTCCTGCTTAGCATGCCGGTTCTGGGAGTAGGCATTTTCCTGCTGATA
>FR881977.1:4358-11023 GCA_000435615.1 Firmicutes bacterium CAG:238
TGCTGATAAGCCGCGTGCAGCCGATTTTCGAGAGAGTTTTCAAAACCTACGACAAATTGAACAATGTCGTGCAGGAAAATCTTTACGGCATGCGGGTGGTAAAATCCTTTAACAGGCAGGAATTTGAAACCAAAAAATTTACTGACATTTCCGGAAGCATTTACAAGGATTTCTCAAAAGCCGAGAAAACCATGGCATTCGGAATGCCGCTCATGCAGTTCTGTATGTATGCCTGCATGCTGATTATATGCTGGCTCGGCGCACGAATGATCGTTGCAAGCGGAAACAATGAACTTCTCGGACTTACCTGCGGGCAGCTTCTCAGCATGATAACCTATTCGATGCAGCTCTTAATGAGCCTTATGATGATTTCCATGATTTTCGTTTTCATCACGATGTCAAAGGCTTCAGCAGAGCGAATCGTGGAGGTTCTCGACGAGGAGAGCGATCTGCACAACCCGGAAAATCCGATTACGGAAGTTGCAAGCGGGGATGTGGATTTTGAACATGTTGATTTCACATACAAAAAAGATTCAGGCAAAAAGGTTTTAGATGATGTCAATCTTCATATAAAATCCGGCTGGATGGTAGGAATCCTCGGCGGAACGGGTTCGTCAAAATCAAGTCTGGTACAGCTCATTCCGAGACTTTACGATGTTTCCGCAGGCTCTGTCAAAGTGGGCGGAAGAGATGTAAGAGAATACGATATCGAAAGCCTTCGCGAGCAGGTTGCGATGGTGCTTCAGAAGAATGTCCTTTTCTCGGGAACCATTAAGGAAAATCTTCGCTGGGGTGATGAGAATGCAACGGACGAAGAACTCATTCATGCCTGCAAGGTTGCGTGCGCACATGATTTTATCATGGGATTCGAAGACGGATACGACACGCATATCGACCAGGGCGGAAGCAATGTGTCCGGCGGGCAGAAGCAGAGACTTTGCATTGCAAGAGCACTTCTGAAAAAACCGAAGATACTGATTCTTGACGACTCGACGAGCGCCGTTGATATGAAAACGGATGCGATGATTCGAAAAGCATTCCGGGAGGAACTTCCGGACACTACGAAAATCATAATCGCGCAGCGAATTGCATCGGTACAGGGTGCGGACAGAATTATCGTTATGGATGACGGCAGAATTGACAGCATCGGAACGCATGAGCAGCTCATGAAATCCAGTCTCATCTATCGTGAAGTATATGAATCGCAGAACAAAGGGGGTGAAGGCGATGAGCAGACAGCCGGCAACTAAACCGATGGGCAGAAACAGAGGCTTTGCACCGGGCGGGAGCCTGAAAAACATGGACTCCAAAACCCTGAGACGCCTTCTTTCCTATCTCGGAGAATATAAATTAAGATTGATTTTTGTCGTAATTTGCATACTGGTAAGTTCGGCTGCGGGCGTAGCATCGTCCTTGTTCCTGCAGACACTGATTGACGGATATATACAGCCGCTGCTTCTCCAGGCAAATCCCGTATACACCGGGCTTCTGAAAGCGATTGCGGGAATCGGCCTTGTGTACCTGGCGGGCGTTTTGGCAGGGCTCTTTTACAACCGAACAATGGCGGTCGTTTCGCAGAAAACACTCAAAGAGATCCGTGACGAGATGTTCGCTCATATGCAGGAACTGCCCGTTTCCTTCTTTGACCGGAGGACGCACGGTGAAATTATGAGTTACTATACGAACGATACGGACACGCTCAGGCAGATGCTTTCACAAAGCTTGCCGCAGCTTTTTTCATCCGTTGTGACGATGATTGCCGTGCTTGCATCGATGATTCATCTGAGCGTATGGCTCACGCTCATCGTGCTTGTTTTTACGGTATTAATCCTTTTGATTGTCAAGAAAATCGCCGGAAAGAGCGGAGGTTATTTCATGGCGCAGCAGACAAATCTTGCAGATGTCAACGGCTATATAGAAGAAATGATAAACGGCCAGAAGGTTGTCAAAGTCTTCTGTCATGAGGAAAAGGCATGTGAGGCATTCGATAAGAAAAACAACAGACTCCGCGAAAGCGGCGCGAATGCAAACGGCCTTGCAAATATGCTCATGCCTCTTATGGGCGCGCTCGGATATGTACTTTATATCATCATTGCCTTTGCGGGCGGTGCCATGGCCATTGCCGGTGTGAGCAATTTGTCAATCGGCGGGGAACCGGCACTGACGCTTGGCACGATAGCGGCGTTTCTGACACTTTCAAGAAACTTTGTGAACCCGATTGCACAGGTTTCCCAGCAGCTCAATTCTGTGGTAATGGCACTTGCAGGAGCATCGAGAATCTTTGAATTCCTCGATATGCCGCCGGAAGAAGACCGCGGCACCGTGACTTTGGTAAACGCACGCGAAGATGCAGAAGGAAATCTGACGGAATGCAGGGAGCATACAGGAGTATGGGCATGGAAAGACGGCGGCAAGCTGATAAGAATGCGCGGCAAAATCAATCTGAAAGATGTGGACTTCGGATATGAAGAGGATGTCATGGTTCTGCATGATATAACGGTGTATGCCGAGCCGGGTCAGAAGGTGGCACTTGTGGGTGCGACCGGAGCCGGCAAGACGACCATTACGAATCTGATTAACCGATTTTATGACATAGACGACGGCAAGATTCAGTACGACGGAATCAATATCAACAAAATTCGAAAAGAAGATTTGCGCCGTTCCCTGGGAGTGGTATTGCAAGATGTCAATTTGTTTACAGGAAGCGTAATGGACAACATTCGATACGGCCGACTGGATGCAACGGATGAAGAATGCATACAGGCAGCCAAACTGGTAAATGCCGACGGCTTTATACGCATGCTGCCGAAAGAATATGACACCGTGCTTGAGGGTGACGGCAGCGGACTGTCGCAAGGCCAGCGCCAGCTGATTTCCATTGCACGTGCGGCAGTTGCCGATCCACCGGTTATGATATTGGACGAGGCAACCTCTTCCATCGACACGCGTACCGAAACCATCGTGCAGCGCGGCATGGACAATTTGATGAAAGGGAGGACGGTATTTGTAATCGCCCACAGACTTTCAACCGTGCGAAATGCCGATGTAATAATGGTTATGGAAAACGGACGCATTATCGAAAGAGGCAATCACGAGCAGCTGATTGCCGAGAAGGGCAGATACTATCAGCTCTACAACGGAGCATTTGAACTGGAATAATGCCAAAGAAAAATCGGCACCACCCGAGGGTGATGCCGATTTTTCTTTAAGCAATGTTTATTCATTTTTTCTGTTATAGAATCTCAAACCGATTACGATAACAACTGCGAATACGATCAAGTAGAATACGATCGGGCAAGCAAATCCGCCTGCTTGAGCTGCCGCCTGGTAAGGCTGGAAGCCATGTGCATAGAAAGCAGCGATTACCATGAATACGCTTCCGCAGATACCCAGAATCGGAGCAACGTAGCGCTTCACGGTTCCAAGATCCGTGGCATGCTTCATAAACATTATGAAGATAGGAATATACAAAGCATATATCGTTACAATCGGAAGTTCGGATGAGTCGAATCCGAAAATACCGAACCAGTTGAATCCTGCAAGGTTTGAACCGTAGAAGAAGAAGAACCATACGCCGCAAAGCAGAAGTCCGAAGATGGACGCATTGTTCGGCATGTTGGTTACATTGTCAACCTGAGAGAACATTTCAGGATGAGGACCTTCTTTTCTTGCTGCAAGGGAGTAGATACCTCTTGTACATCCGAGCATCAAACCGTTTAGGGTTCCCATACAGGAAATTGCTACGAATACATTCAGAATGTTGCCGAAAGCATTTCCGAATACGTTCGTGTAAGCAACGGTTGCGCCATCAGCCATAAGAGTTTCGACAGTTGCACCGCCTGCAACACCTATGTAATAGAAAAGATAAATTGCAACGATGATGATACCGCCTACGATTAAAGCAATCGGAAGATTTTTCTTCGCGTCTTTAAGTTCGGCATTAATGGATGTTGCGATAATCCAGCCTTCATATGCGAACGCTGTTGCAACAACTGCACCGAACAGAGGATTTCCGTCTGTTGCGGCCCCTGCGTAAGCAAGGTTTTCCATAAGAACGCCGTTGTCGGATACAAGTCCCACAATGATGCCGACTACTGCCATGAGTACAAGCGGTATGAGCTTGATAACGGTAGTCGCAACCTGGAAGTGACCCGCAATCTTAGGGGAGAGTGCGTTAATCGCATAAGCAGCACAAAGGAAGAATACGGACAGTGCCATACATTCCGGACCGATTACGCAGCCGCCCTCTGCCGCAGGAATCACCAATGTAAAGGTATCAGGGAAAGCCGATGTCAAGAATACCAATGTATATCTTGCGGATAACCATGCCAATACAGAAGTTAAAGTAGGGTAGTAAATGATTGTCATGAACCAACCTACAATGTATCCGTACTTCGTGCCGACTGTAGCTTCCGCATAGTCTACGATACCGTTAACTTTTTCATACTTTGTAGCCATGATTGAGAATGCCCAGATGCAGCAAAGCATGATTGCACCGCCGATGAGCCACGCCCAAATACCCATAACCATGTTTCCTTCAGTCTTCTGAAGAATTGTCTGTGCTTTGAAGAATACGCCGGAACCTACAACTATACCTACCACCATGCAGATAGCTGTAATCAGACCGTACTTTTTCTGAAGACCATTTTCCATTTTTCTTTTTCTCCTTATTATAAATTCAGAATACTTTATCGATGCTATTTTCAGAAAATTAGACAAAATCACAAAAAAATATTACTTTTTTAATGAAAAAAACTCATCTACGAAATAGCATAGATTAATGTTACCATATTTGTATACAAAGCACAAGCTTTTTCTAAAAAAACACATAAATTTTGCATAAAAAATAATCATGCATACCAATTTCAAGGAAATGTGTTATACTATAAGAGGATTTGAAAGATTGAAAACTTTTTTCTTAGGAGGGTATTATCTATGAAACGACGCACATTGCTTGCATTGTGTCTCACGCTTGTACTTACGGCGAGTTTGATTCCTGAGGGAGCATATGCGGAAACGGCTGAAATTGAAACGGTTTTTCCGTCGCAGAAAGAAATTGTTGAATTTGCACAGGAACATCCTACCGGTGAAACATATTTTGACAGAAACGGTAAAATGCTCAAGGAATACAGCATAGGCTACGAAGAAGAGCCGGTGCTGAAGAAGCCGTACAGTGCGGGAGAACTGAAATCAGAAGAGCAGGTTCGTGCTTTAAATACAATCAGACTGATTCGATATGCGGCGGGGCTTTCTGCGGATGTCTATCTGTTTGACCCTTACAGCAATATGGCACAGCCGGCGGCATTGGTTAATTATGTGAACGGCAAAGCATCTCACAGCCCGAAGAAGCCCGCGGGCATGGACTCTACGCTTGCGGCATTGGGGATACAGGGATCCCAAGATTCCAACATAGACAGGACTTCGTGGCAGAACAACAGCCTGAAATCCTCCATATTATATGCGTGGATGTACGACAGTGATTCGGCGAACATCAAAACACTTGGACACAGAAGGTGGATCTTGAATCCGTCGCTTGTGATGACGGGCTTTGGGTCGGTTACAGGTTCCAAGGGGACATGCAATACCATGTACATAAGGAACAGAACGCGCGATGATATCGAACCGACGACGATTTGCTGGCCCGCAAAGAATACGCCGCTGTCTTTCTTTGACTCGGACTCCGCATGGAGCATCTCTGTAGATGAGGAGATCAATGCGGCTGCCGCGGTGGTTTCCGTCCTCCGGATGCGCGATTACAAAACATGGGTGTTCAGTTCAGTTTCAGCAAAGGGCGACTTTTATGTAAACAACCAAAACTACGGACAAAAAGGATGCATTATTTTCAGACCGGAGGGGCTGGGTGAAATCCTTCCGGGTGACAAATTTGTGATATATGTTGCATACAATAAGAAGAATATAAGCTATGAAGTGAATTTCTTTGATTTGGAACATTATTATTCCACAGCTGCACCCAAAATCTCAAGCCTTAGCATCAGTCCGGCGGATAAACCCGCAATCGAGTGGAATGATGTGAAGGGAGCAGAGTCATACGATCTTTACCGCAAAGCTGCCGGAGGCAAATGGAGACTTATTTCACGGGATTTGGACGAACCGTATTTCGATGATGCTTATGCGTCGGAGGGAATTCAATACTATTATCGGGTGACAGCCAAGAAAACCGTAAAAGGTACCGTGTACGAGAGCTATCCGTCCAAGGTAAAGAGCATAACGGTGAAACTTGCGAAGCCTTCCGTATCAGCACTGACATCCTCGTCGGGCAGGAATACTTTGAAATGGAAGTCTGTCAACAAGGCAGGCGGATACAAGGTGTACCGCAGGGTTTCCGGAACATCCAAGTGGAAGCTGATCGGAATCACGAAACTCAAAAGTTATGCCGATAAGAAAGCGGTTCGCGGAACAAAGTACGAATATCGAATCCGTGCATACCGCACAACCTATAAGAATACGGTTTACAGCAGTTATTCTGCGAAGAGGACTGTTCAAACGAGATAACCGCACGAGAAACATATACAAAACAAACGAGCCCGGAGGCTGGAATCTGCCTCCGGGCTCAACTTTGTAGGGCTTATGAGACCTGTCGAGAACGCAAAGCGTTCGAGACAAATAAACCACCCGCTATGCGGGTGCGCGTCGAAGGTTATGTC
>FR881978.1:0-2928 GCA_000435615.1 Firmicutes bacterium CAG:238
TCGAAGAAATCGTAAATAACTTCGTTGAGCGGCATGTCATAATGCAGCTGAACTCTGGTCGGCGTAATGTATTCCATATGAAGCATCGTGCCTCTTCTCTGCTGGCAAAGTTCCATAATGCTTCCCACATAATCGTTTGGAATCATGATGTTCGCTTTTACCATCGGCTCTTCAATGTGATCGATTTCCTGCGGCGTCGGAAGGTTTGACGGATTCTGAAGCATTTCAACCGTGCCGTCCGTCTTTACAACCTTATAGATAACGCTCGGTGATGTGGTAATAACGCCGAGATTGAATTCTCTTTCCAGTCTTTCGACGATGATTTCCATGTGCAAAAGTCCCAGAAAACCGCATCGGAAGCCATAGCCGAGTGCCTGCGATGTCTCCGGCTCAAAGTTAAACGCTGCATCGTTAACCTGAAGTTTTTCGAGTGCATCCTTTACGCTCTCGTATTTTTCCCCTTCTGCCGGGTAGATTCCGCAGTAAACCATGGACTGGACTTTCTTGTAGCCCGGAAGCGGCTCGTCCGCAGGATCGGCGTCAAGTGTGATGGTATCTCCGACTCTGGCGTCGGCGACCTGCTTGATTGAAGCACAGATATACCCCACCTCGCCGGCCTTGAGCTGTTTGGTCGGGATGAGATTCGGTGCGCAGATTCCGACTTCCGTAACCTCATATTTTTTGCTCGTTGCCATGAGGCGTATGATGTCGCCCTTCTTCACGCTGCCGTCCTTGATTCTGGCATAAATGATTACGCCCAGATAGTTATCGTATTTTGAGTCAAAAATCAGTGCTTTGAGCTTGCCGTTTTCATCCCCCTCCGGTGCCGGAATCGCATCGATAATGCGTTCGAGAAGGCCTTCGACCCCAAGTCCCGTCTTTGCGGATACCAGCGGTGCGTCCTGGGCATCCAGGCCGATGATTTCTTCGATTTCTTCTTTGCACTCATCCGGTCTTGCCGAGGCAAGGTCGATTTTGTTCAGTACCGGCAGAATCTCAAGATTTTCATCCAGCGCAAGGTACACATTCGCAAGTGTCTGTGCTTCCACGCCCTGCGTTGCATCCACGACAAGCACCGCTCCCTCGCATGCCGCAAGCGAACGCGAAACCTCATATGTAAAGTCCACATGTCCCGGAGTGTCGATGAGGTTGTAAATGTATTCATTGCCGTCCTTTGCCTTGTACACAAGACGAGTCGTCTGCAGCTTGATGGTGATTCCCCGCTCTCTTTCCAGGTCCATATTGTCCAAAAATTGCTCTTTCATGTCGCGCTCCGCAACAAGGCCGGTCTTTTCGATGAGCCTGTCTGCCAGCGTTGATTTGCCGTGGTCGATATGCGCGATAATGCTGAAATTTCTTATATATTTCTGATAATCCATACTTGTGTTTTCCTCTGTTGTCTTTAATTTTGTTTTTTCTTTTGTTTTTCGTTTGAGCATATTTACTCATAGTATATTTTAATGCATATGTTGGAAAATTTCAACTTTTTTTGCCGAAAATGCTTCTTCATATCCGCATCTTCTCGACGCTTGTTCATCCACATGCAAAAGTGCCGTTGTCGCCGCGAAAAAAAGCATCGCAATCAGCACACATTCCCAGAAATTCTTCATTTTCCTTCTCTTTAGTTTCCTTTCTTGAGCGTCTCCGCCAGTATTTTCCCGAAGTATTCCGCAGTATTGCGTACCTCCTCGATATCGTTTCGATTGTAGCCGATTTCAAGGAGCATGTATTTGGAGGATAGGTTCTGATTGTAACGGTAACCTCTCTCCAGAATATTTCCCGTAAATCCGTCATAATTTTTCGTCGCAGTCTCGTTCATCTTGCGCACGAAAGACAGATTGCTTGCGTATGTTTCCACGGCGTTGCTCACAACATAGGAGTATTTCGCACACTTTTTGCCGCCGATGGAGACCGTGGCAACCGATACCTTGCCCGGAACCGCATCTCGGTGCAGGTCGATGACGCACTCGATGCTCGGATATTTTTTGAGCAGAGCCTCTGTTGTCTCATAGGAACGGCTGTATGCCTGGTTGTAGGATTTTTCGTCGTGGAGAGTGGAATCGTGCACACATGGGATTCCTTCCTTGTCAAGCGTTTCTGCTAAAACATCCCCCGCATCCCTTACCGTATTCAGTCTGCCCTTGCGGTGATAGTTGCCCTCGGATGACGGAAGATAAGACTCTGTCGCATGGGTATGGACAATCAGAACCACCGGGTCTTTGCCGAAAACGCGTGGCTTTGTGTCCTTGTCGGAATCATTCACAACCACTTCCACATCCGGCTTTTCGGTGCTGCCGCTTTCTTTGCCGGTCCCTTTCGTGCGGCTTTCCTGCGTGCCGGTCTGCCCTATTCCTGCCTGCGTTATGCCGCCCTCCTGTGTCCCGCTCTGAGCCTTGACCGGCTTGATGTCGATGTTTGGGTAGACCGCTGAAATGCACATTATGCCGAAATTGGTAGGATTCATTTCGGTTTTTTTCTCCGCAAAAACTGCCGCAAGTCCTTCGCCCATCTCTGCCTTCGGGATAACTGCATAGAATATTGCTGTGCTCAGGACATATACGGTCAACACAAACTTTGCCAGGTTTTTTTTCATTTCGGCTTTCCCCTCCGGTTTTCTTTCCTTTCGGGGATGCTCCCCCTTCGGCTTTATTTCACCTTAGAATATATGCCGGGATGCAAGGTTATATTTATGGCATTTGAAATAATATCGGCAAAATCCTTGATTATTTCGTCGATGTCCGTGGAGGTCACAATCATGTCAAAGCTGCCTTCCTCCAGGTAGTTTTGCAGTTTCTCCTGCGTGCAGCCGGCAGCCCTGCCTTCTGCGTCTCCGCCGGCTGCCTTGATTTCTTCGGCTGCATCCATGATAAGCGTGCGCGCGTCGATTACGGTTGGAACGCCTATGCTGATCACCGGACAGCCCACAGT
>FR881978.1:2970-10915 GCA_000435615.1 Firmicutes bacterium CAG:238
TTTCCCATGCCCGCTCCGGGCATGATGCCCGTGTCGCAGATCTGAATCGTCGTGCTGAGTCTCTTGATGTCCTTTGCGGCAAGGGCATCGATGGCGAGGACCACATCGGGCCTCGCCAGGGAAACCACTTTGTCTATCAATTCTGCGGTTTCAAGCCCAGTTATGCCGGTGACAGAGGGGTTGAAACCGCACACATTTGAATAATCCCAGTCCCCGTCGCACTCAAAAATTTCAAAAAGGTGCGACGTTATCTTCACCTTGTCTGCCGTGTGCGGTCCCAGACTGTCCGGCGTCACCTTTTCGTTCCCGAGTCCCACAACGAGTGCCTTGAGATAATAATCATGTTTGACAAACTTGGCAAGTTCATCCGCCAAAGCCGCGGCTGCCCTCTCCTTTATGCCGTTCCTTTGCTCAATGACGCCCTGAACTTCCAGCGTCACATATCGGCCCCTGGGTTTTCCGAATGCGCGCTCGCCCTCTTCATCTGTAATCTCAATATCGATGACCGAAATGTCCTCATCAATCTGCGACTGTTTTTTGAGATATCCGGTTATGTTGTGGACGGGCGCACCCGCCTCCGGTGTGCCGCTTCCGCGCCGTGCCGCCGTGAGCATCTCATCAAGTTCGACGGCAAGGTCTGTTCTGTAATTCATTTCTTCGTGTTCTCCTCTCAGTTTGCATGCAATCTTTCTTTTCAGTTTTTTCAATATGTGAAGCGCGCAATTTTCGCAAAAAGTTGTACAAAATTTTCTTTTGCCGCGCCCCGAGGCTGCGGTGGCATCAATCCTCTCATGCGGTCTGCCGTGCCCCGTCCAAAATCTTTTTGTGCTTTTTCCTATTTTCCCCTTGCAATCTCAACATTATTCGTATATAATTCAAATTGCGAATTTATGTCTTTTTCCGGGTGCCATCTGCGGCATTCGGAAAGCATGAAAATTTTAATAAAGTGGGGTGAAAAACACATGGCAAACATTAAATCCGCAAAGAAAAGAATCAGAGTTATCGACAAGAAAACTGCAAGAAACAGAAGAATTAAGAATCATCTTAAGGCTGTTTTAAAGAACTTCGAAGCTGCAATGGCTGAGGGTAACATCGAAGTTGCTGCTGAAAAGCTTCATTTAGCAGAAAAGAAACTGATGCAGGCTGCTGCTAAGGGAACAATCTCCAAGCACGCTGCTTCCAGAAAGGTTTCCAGATTAACAAAAAGATTCAACACTGCAAAGGCAGCAAAATAAGTCTCACCCGTCCCCACCCGTGCATAAGTTAAATGCACAGCATGAGCAATCAAAAAACCATGGATGTGTCTCCCATGGTTTTTTTCTCATACGGAATACCCTGCCGAGGGAGCGTCCTGCGTGCATTCCCCCGGATTTTCAAAGAAAGGAATCGATGTACAAATGATTTTATTCGGAAAAAAAGCAAAGAACCGCAGTACGGAAACCGAAGAGCAGAAAGCAGCCCGCAAGCAGGCGGAAAAAGAAGCCGCAATTGCAGCCTATAAAGAGAAACGCCAGCTCACATTGAAGCGTTTTTTTGAAATCGCCGGGCTTCCATTTCCTGAGAAATTTGAAGCACTTGCGGACCACCCGGTCACCGATTTCACCGCGGATCCGCGCAGGCTGACACCGGACTCGGTCTTCATGTACTGGCAGGTCGGGCCGCTTTCCTCCGGCTATGCGGAAGACCCTCTTGAACGTGCAGTCAGCACCGGATGCCTCTGCATTATTACAAACGAACCATGCGATTTTGAAAACACCCTGTTGATTACCGATACAAACGAAGACGGCTACAGCATCATCACCGATGCCTACATTCGTGCATCGCACTACATACGTTCCATACATAAATCGAAAGTTATCGCACTTACCGGTTCTGTCGGCAAAACTTCAACAAAAGAAATGATCGAGGCCGTGCTGCGTGCGCATTACAAGAATCCGTTGGTTTCCAAAGGGAACAACAATTCCATGTTTTCCATCACCAGAAACATTCAGAAACTCAAACGCCCAACGAATGTGTATCTGCAGGAGGTCGGTGCTTTTGCTCCGCGTACCATTGAAATTTCGGCAAAGCAGCTCGAAGCGGACATGGCAGTCTACACAAACATCGGGGTTTCTCACGTGGAAAGCTACGGCAGCCGGGAAGAGCTGGCAAAAGACAAACTCTCTCTTTCCACCTACGGAAAGCCTGACGGGCTTGCTTTTGTAAACTATGACGACGAAATTCTGATGTCCCATCCGTTCACGCAGAAGGTCATCACATACAGCCTGCGAAACGAAGAGGCTGATTACTATGCAAAAAACATCGAAAAAACCGAGGAAGCCGGACTTCGTTTCACAATCGTTGATAAGCTGTCCGGCGAGGAACACAATGCCGAAGTTTTCGTTCCGGGAGAGCACAATGTGCTCAATGCCGTTGTCGCCTACGCGGTCGGCAGGGCTCTTAAACTTAAGCCGGAAGAAATTCTCGCAGGCATCGCGGAATACCGGCCTTCCGGTATGCGCCAGAACATCATTCATCCTTGCGGGTACCATATTTTTGCGGACTGCTACAACAGTTCTCTTCTGGCAATCGAAAACACCCTTGCCGCAATGGACGACATTCCTGTTGCAAACGGCGGCAGACGCATAGCCGTGCTCGGCGATATTCTGGCACTTGGAGACATCAGTGAAGAAACACACCATCAAATTGCCGGTGTTCTTGCCAAGCACAAGGTAGACCTTCTGCTCGCCTACGGAATCAACATCCGTCTGACGGTTGAAGACGCCGCAAAGCTTGGCATAGAATCCAAATATTTTGCCGACAGGCAGAAGCTGGAAGATGAAATCCGTGCCGTGGTAAAGCCGGAAGACCTTGTGCTCTTTAAGGCGTCTCATGCCGTAAACCTCGGTTCTTCCATCGACCGCCTTTTCGGTACAGATATAAACGAAAGTTCCAGCATTGCTCATAAGCAGTTCCGGCTTGAAACCCGCGGTGATTTTGAGTACTACATTTTCGAGACATCCGCATCCATCAAAACCTACCTTGGCACCGACGCAAAGGTTGAAATCCCAAGCAGCATTGAAGCCGAAGTTACGGACGAGCTTCGCGAAACGGACCTCAAGCGGACTCTGGCAGTCGAAAAAATTGGAAAAACAGCTTTCAGAAACAATCAATATGTGAAGGAAGTTGTCCTTCCGACCTCCGTAATCCGCATCAGAGACGGAGCGTTCAAAGGGTCTTCCATCGTGCATTTTGAGGGCTCGGATAACCTCCTTTCCATAGGCGATGAAGCTTTCGCAGACTGTCCGAACCTTGAAACGGTAAAAATAAGCCGCAATACCGCGGAAATCGGTAAAAAAGTACTGGAAAACAGTCCTAATGCGGTGTTACAATATAAATAACTTTTAATGAATTACGCAATTTTGAAAGGAGCAAATCATGTCATTACACATTGCTGCCTCAAAAGGCCAGATAGCAGAATCTGTTCTGCTTCCGGGTGACCCTTTGAGAGCCCAATATATTGCAGAAAACTTTTTGGAAGAGCCGGTTCGCTACACCGACATCCGCAACATGTACGGCTTTACCGGCCGATACAAAGGTGTTCCCGTTTCGGTTCAAGGAAGCGGCATGGGCATGCCGTCCATGGGAATCTACTCGTGGGAACTCATCACGGAGTACGGTGTTCAGAATCTTATCCGAATCGGTACCGCAGGTGCTTTTACAGATGAGCTTGAGCTTGGAGATGTTTTCCTCGCCCTCGCAGCATCCACTGATTCCAACTATCAGCACGCTTTTGAGGTGCCCGGACAGTACAGCCCGAGTGCAAGCTGGGAACTCATCAAAAAAGTTTATGTCGCATCAAACGAAACCGGAATTGAATTCAAGGCCGGAAATGTGGTTACATGCGATGTTTTCTATGAATTCGGCGATTGGTGGAAAAAATGGGCAAAGATGGGTGTGAAGGCCGTTGAAATGGAAACCGCAGCGCTTTACATGAACGCAGCATACAACAATGTCAACGCACTTTCCATCATATCCATAAGTGACAACTTTATTACCGGTGCGAAGAGCACCGTCGAAGAAAGACAGAATTCTTTCACAAACATGATGAAACTCGCTTTAGAAGCAAGCGTTAAATAGTTTAATTAAGAGAGGAAATGAAATGATCGAGGTTCAAAACAAAAAAGTAACCGACTGGGTGGCCGAGTGTGCCGCTATGACAAAGCCGGAAGAAATCGTATGGATTGACGGCAGCGAAGCACAGCTTGAGGCAATTCGCGCTTTGGCGGTTGAAACCGGCGAAATGATTAGGCTGAACGAGGAAAAACTCCCGGGATGTTACTATTACCGTACAGACCCAAAAGATGTTGCCAGAGATGAAAAAAGAACCGTAATCTGCACGACAGAAGAAAAAGATGCCGGTCCTACCAACAACTGGGTTCAGAAGGACGAAATGTATGCAAAAATGCGTAAGCTTTTTGACGGATCCATGAAAGGCCGCACAATGTATGTGATTCCTTATTCGATGGGCGTTGTGGGAAGCAAATTCTCCAAAATCGGCATCGAAATCACCGACTCCATCTATGTGGTTCTTTCCATGAATATCATGACGCGCATCGGCGACCCTGTAATCGAAGAGCTCAACAAAGGGGCAGACTTCGTAAAATGCTTACATTCAAAGGCACAGGTCAACGCAGAAAACAAATACATCGCACAGTTCCCGGAAGAGAACACAATCTGGAGCATCAACTCCGCTTACGGCGGCAATGTTCTCCTCGGCAAGAAATGTTTTGCACTTCGCATCGGCTCCGTTCTCGGCAAGCGCGAGGGATGGATGGCAGAACACATGCTGATTCTCTGCGTGGAAGCTCCAAACGGAGAAAAGAAATACATATCCGCGGCATTTCCGAGTGCCTGCGGCAAGACGAACCTTGCAATGCTGATTCCGCCTAAGCATTTACAGGAAAAGGGCTACAAGGTTTACACCATCGGTGACGATATCGCATGGCTGCGCATCGGCGACGACGGCCGGCTCTATGCGGTAAACCCCGAAAACGGTTTCTTCGGTGTTGCTCCGGGAACCAATTCAAAGACAAACAACAATGCTTTGATGACAACCAAAAAAAATACAATTTATACAAACGTTGCAAGAAATCTTGATGACAACACCGTATGGTGGGAAGGCCTTGATCAGCCGGCTCCTGCAAACGGTCTCGACTGGCAGGCAAGACCTTGGAACGGTCAGGAAGAACAGGCAAAGAAGGCAGCAGGTGAAGACTTCGTTAAAGGAGCTCATCCAAATTCAAGATTCACTGCGCCTGCGGAAAACTGCCCTTCCATCGCTCCTGAATTTTTCACCGGCGAAGGCGTTCCGATCAGCGCCCACGTGCGAAGGCGTTCCGATCGGCCCGATTATCTTCGGCGGCCGCCGTGCAAAATCTGAGCCGCTGATTTGTCAGTCGCGCAGCTGGGAACACGGCGTATTCCTCGGTTCGAAGATGTCTTCGGAAACCACCGCCGCTGCAAACGGTGCAGTCGGCGTTGTAAGATACGACCCGATGGCAATGCTCCCGTTCTGCGGATACCACATGGGCGACTATTTCCAGCACTGGCTTGATATGGGCACCAAACTTACAAACCCACCTAAGATTTTCAATGTAAACTGGTTCCGTACCGACGAGGAAGGAAACTTCATCTGGCCGGGCTTCGGCGACAATCTCAGAGCTCTGCTTTGGGCACTTGATCGCTGCGAAGACAAGGTTTCCGCAAGCGAAACACCGCTCGGCTTCGTGCCGCGTCCGGAGGATTTAGACCTCACAGGCATTGACATCAGCGAGGAAGCTTTAAACGAGCTGCTTACCGTTGACAAAGAAACCTGGAAGAAAGAACTGGAAGGCATCAAGGATTGGTATGCGAAATTCGACCACCTGCCGAAAGAACTGACCGACGCGCTTGCTAAGCTCGAAGAAGATTTAAAATAATTTAAAATGAGAAGAAAAACCCTGCGACTATGTTCAAGCCGAACGCAGCCGCAGGGATTTTTGTTTACAGATTTGATTTTAAAAGATACTCAGTGCCAGCGGAACCGAAAACGGAACCAAAAAGCTCATAATGACGCCTGTTATGAAGCCATAAGTTACCGCCTTGCCTTTGGTTTCTTTGTTGATAACCGGCAGGCAGACATCCATCGCCGGCGATCCTCCCATGCAGGCAGCTTCGATGTAGCCAATCTTTTCCGCCACAAACGGCAAGAACAGAATGCTGATAATCTCACGCAAAACATTATGTAAAAACGATACTGCCGATGCTTCAATCAAACCCGCATCCATAATAATTCCAGGCGCAAGCGAATACCACCCGAATCCGGCACCTACCGCCATAGCTTCTCTGAGCGAAAATCCCATCAGCGGTCCGGCTATTGCAGCACCGATGAAGGTTCCCACAATGGTTACAAATGGGAAAATCAAAATACGCAGTCCCGCGTCTCTCATCATCTGAAACACCGTGCCCTGCAGTCCAAGATCCAGTCCGACGAAAACCATGAGTATGCACAGTCCGGTTTTAATTCCAAGGCTTGCCGCATGATCAAACTGCGCAATCTCGCTTCCGAATATCGGACGCGCTGCAAAATACCCAAGAGCCATCCCGACAATAACAGAACCGAAAATAATAATCGTCATTTTATTCAATCCGCACGTTTCACTTTCGCACTCCATCTCCTGCTCAATTTCCGCAATCGTCTCTGCTGTATCAGCTTCAAGCGCGGTGCTCATTTCGTCTTCCTGCTTTGTCAGCTTATGGTTCAGCGAAGCGTCTTTGCGGAATCCTGCCGCTTTTCGGGCAAAAAAAAGACACACAACAGAGAAAAATATAATTGCCAGCGTCATTACCAGTGCTGTAACACCTATCGTTCCTATATTATTGATGACTTGCTCGTTGCATCCCATTCTTGCGCCCATGAGAATGACAAGTGCCATAATTGCCAGTGTCTGTACCCTATCTCTCCATGCAAGCTTTTCCTCATAGCCGCGAAGTCTCGTGCCGATAATTCCACCAATTACGATAATGCTGATATACAAAATTATATCCTCCATAAAACCCCTCCCTGAAAAAAATTGTTTCTCTTATTTTTGCCTAATCTTTCGATACAGTTTCTTCGTTTTTAGTTTGCAAGTCTTCTGACTTGCAAACTCGCAAATTTCTATTCTCTTTTTCATCTCGTCATTTCCTCGACAATTGGACGGATTCTCTGCCTGTCAATCAAATTGCAGCCGTTTTCCATATAGGAAATCATGATTTTGTCATTGTCCGTAATCTCCGACTCTCGCTTTCCCCTAATCATTTTCTGTGCCAGATTCATAATCATCTTATCGACACCTTTCAGATTCTCCGGATGATATTCTCCCGGCAGAAAGTAGCAAGGGAGCTGTTTCATGTAGCTCTTCGGAAAGTTGATGTCGCGCAGCTGCTGTCTGGCCTCCGTATCGTCGAGATTGATTCCGACCGCAAAAATCGCATAATGTCTGTCCACTACTCCGGATTTTTCGAGATCTTCCCGGGAAATCTTTCCCGAGCGGTACATGTCGAGAAGTTTGAGATCTGACTTAATCCATTTCATAAACTTGTCGAGTTCCTTGATTCCGCCTGCCTGCACGCCGCCGCCATAGATTACATTATCATAATTCTTCAAATCATTTTTCTTGAACTCGTCTATGGAAACCGCCCGGCATCCGAGCTCCTCGGCAATCCATTCGGCGTACTGCGCGGTGGCACCGTATTTGCTTTTATAAATTACAATCGTTTTTTCCATCTGCTGTCCTCTTTTCGCTTAGACATCCTTTCGCAGTAAAAAAGCCATATACAGCGGAAGAACTAAAATTTTATCATCTCTTGCAATGTTGTAATTCCCTAATTTTACAGCATCGTATACATGATACTTTTCCGGGTGTCTAAGAATTGTCTTGAC
>FR881979.1:0-215 GCA_000435615.1 Firmicutes bacterium CAG:238
CGCCGGCAGACGGCAAGAACTGCCTTTGCCGCACGTTCCGACGGTGGTAAGCTGTCAGCTTCGTTCAGTGCATGGTCAGCCACTCCGTAAAGCTCGAAGTGTATGTTCTCCAAAACCGCGAAAAATAGCATCTCCTTGGACTCGTAGAATTTATAGAACGAGCCTTTCGCAATGCCGACAGCCTTCGTCAGCTGATCCACGGAGGTTTTCTTCAT
>FR881979.1:281-10186 GCA_000435615.1 Firmicutes bacterium CAG:238
AGCAACGCCTTGCGGAGCTGCTCAGTCTCGTAATCGGTAAAAGCCAAGCGTACGCCTCCTTAAATATGACCGTTTTGGTTTGTTTGGTCATATTATACCGCGTTTCTTTCTCCTTTGCAAGTGGTGCAGAGAAAAACATACGCATTTTAACAAAAAATTATTTTCACCTAACGCATTGGTTCACGAAGGCGCTCCTCTTCCTTTGGCAAAGAACTGCACCCCCTTAACGGGTTTCTGTCAAAATTAGAGTCATTTGCCATGCGAGGGGGCTGTCGCATTAACGGAAAATAACCGTTAGGGCACAGCCCCCTTTTATCTTGAATCCACTTATAAAGCAGGTTACTCCGAAATCAAGCTGATTATTTTCTCCAGTCTTGCCCTCTGCGATGCGTTCATCATCGGCATGAGACTTTTCAGCATTGCTTTCTGCCGCGCGGGACTGATATTGCTCGCCGCAAGCTGCTCCTTCATTCGTAAAATGTCCCTTGCCAGTTCTTCGTCCGACTTGCTTTCGAGTCCTCTGAGGAGTTGTTTGTTCACGCCCCCGTTATTTCCGAGCCCGAGCTGCGCGGCAATCTCTGCCGCCATTTTTTCATTGATATCCATTTAATTTCCCCCTTTTTCCGATTTATGTAATAATCTATGCGGCGCGGCGCACGAAATTGCGCGTCCTTTCATATTATGTTTTATAGAATTATGCGAACCATCTTTCATTCTTGGGAGGAATACATAAATGAACAATCAAAATTCCATCGGCGTTGTGCTTCTTCTGCTGCTCGTTTTCGCCGCACTTGATGGCGGCAATACCGGCCCGTTCCGGGTTCTGCGGCAGCCCTCGTTCGGCCTCCTGCCCGACCGCCGCATCCTGCAGCGCTTGCAAAGGACTTTCACCGCATGGTTGGAATCATGGGCAAGGTCGATAACCTGGGACAGATGGCTTTAACTCCGCAGAAACTGCCGAAGCCGCCGAAGGCTTCCGAGCCTGAATCTTTGATTAACGCTTCGGCTCTTCCTGACCTTTCGGGCATCATGGATATGCTCGGCCCGATTATGTCGGGGCTTGGCGGTGCTTCCGATGAATAATTGCGGAAAACCAAAATTGCCATCTTTCTTTTCGGCCGCCGATGTTGTATACTATATGTAGTTTAAGTTCCAAACAGCAGGAGGTAAGAAATGGCATTAGTCACCACGAAAGAAATGTTCGCCAAAGCATTGCAATCCGACTATGCAATCGGCGCTTTTAATGTAAATAATATGGAAATCATTCAAGGTATCGTCGAAGCAGCGAAAATCGAACAGTCACCGCTGATTCTTCAGGTATCCGCAGGCGCGCGCAAATACGCAAAGCCCGCTTATCTGACGAACCTCGTAGAGGCTGCAATCCTCGATACGGGTCTTGACATCGCGCTTCACCTCGACCACGGCGAGGACTTCGACATCTGCAAGAAATGCGTAGACGATGGTTTCACTTCCGTTATGATCGACGGTTCCAAGCATTCGTTTGAAGAAAATATCCGCCTCACGAAAGAGGTTGTGGAATACGCACATGCACACGGCGTTGTGGTTGAAGCGGAACTTGGAAAGCTTGCGGGCGTTGAAGACAATATCAAGGTTGACGCGCGTTCGGCAACTTTCACAGACCCTGATGAAGCCGCGGAATTCGTAGAAAAGACCGGGGTTGACTCCCTTGCAATCGCAATCGGCACCAGCCACGGTGCATACAAGTTCAAAGGCGAGCCTTATCTTGATTTTGAAAGACTGAAGGCCATCCACAAATTGATTCCGGACACACCGCTTGTTCTGCACGGCGCATCCTCGGTTCTGAAGGAATTCGTTGACAAGTGCAATCAGTACGGCGGCGACATTCCGGGCGCGCAGGGCGTTCCTGAGGAAATGATCCGCGAAGCGACCAAATACGGCATCTGCAAGGTCAACATTGACACTGACCTTCGTCTGGCAATGACTGCGGAAGTCCGCAAGTACATCGCTGAAAATCCGGCGGACTTCGACCCTCGTAAATACCTCGGGCCGGGCAGAGACGCAATTCAGGCGATGGTACAGCACAAGATTAAAAATGTCTTGAACGCTTCCGGCACACTGTAAAATTAAATAAGAAAACGCCTTCGGAACTTCCTGCACCCAGCAGGCCTTTCCAAAGGCGTATTTTTTATGCGTTTTTCTTTGTAAACTTCATGGCAATGAGTCCGACTACGGTTCCTATAACGCCCGGAACCAGCCAGCCAAGTCCCATCGTATAAAGCGGCAGCCAGCCGGAAGCCCATTCCACAACTCCCTGTGCAAGTCCGCTCACGCGCAGCAGGTCAAGCACGGCAGCAATCATTGTAAATCCGATTCCGCATACATAGACAATGCGCGAATGTCCGAAATATTTTCCGAAAATCGTGAGCAGTATCAGCACGATCGCAAGCGGATACAAGAAGTACAGCACCGGTGCCGAGAAAGAAATAATCTTTGAAAGACCGATGTTGGACACGAGCAGCGAAAATGCCGTAAATGCAATCGCCCAATTGCGATACGAAAGTGAATGCGGAAAGATTTCCGAGAAAGTGTCCGCACATGATGTAACCAGTCCGATTGCCGTCTTCATGCAGCAGAAAGTAACCGTCAGAGCCAGTACAATCATGCCTGTGCTTCCGAGATAGTGTCTTGCGATAACCGCAAACGCCGTTCCCCCGTTAAAGGAAGGATCTGCAAGCTGATCCGCATACAGTCCGTAGCTCTGCGCTCCCACTATAGCAATCAATGCATAAATCACTGTCATTAAAATCATACTGAAAACGCCGGATTTAATCGTGTTTTTCGCAATCGCGCCCGGTTCTTCAATGCCCATGCCCGTAATAACATTTATTACGATAATGCCGAACGCAAGAGAAGCAAGTGCATCCAAGGTGTCATAACCCTGCAGGAAGCCCATTGAAAAAGCATTCTCCGCATAAGCCCCACTTGCGGGTACGCTTGAAACTGTCTGCTCCGGTGAAATCAGTGCCGCAATAACCAAGACTCCGAGGCAAACGAGAAAAATCGGATTCAGATATTTACCGACTGAATTCATGATGTTCGACGGTCTGAGCGCAAAGAACAATACCGCCGCAAAGAAAAGCGTCGTAAAAATTGCCTGCACGACCGTCACATTCCCGTCGATAAGCGGCTCAATTCCCATCGTAAAGGATGTTGCCGCACATCTTGGTATTGCAAAGAACGGCCCAATCGTCAAATAGAGCGCACATGTAAAGAAATATCCGTATCCTTTCGCGACGCGGCTCGACATTTCCATCAGGCCGCTGCTCTTCGATACGCCAAGTGCAACGATTCCCAGAAGCGGCATTCCGACTGCCGTTATCAACATTCCGATCAGTGCAGGAACTAAACTCGAACCCGCCTTTGCCCCGAGTATAATCGGGAAAATGAGGTTGCCCGCTCCGAAAAACATTCCGAAAAGCATCGACGCAACCAGGGCATACTGCTTGCCTGTTAATTTTTGATTCATTCCTTATCCCCCATTCATATTGTTTCAATCACATAGGAGATATTATATCATCTGCAAGCTTCATTGTCTACCAAACTCTTTATTTCGGCCGGTTTGAATAATTTTTGCATTCTTTAAATTTGATACTAATTGATATCAAGTAGTATCAATATATTTCTGCTTTTTCAAGTCTTTTACGAAAAAAACCATAAAACACGCTTTTGTCCGTCGGTTTTATGGTTCTTCTCAGTTTTTATCCGTTGTTCTGTTTTGAAATTATTTCGCCGAATACTCTCTCAGTAATTTGTTCTTCATATCCCAAAGATTCTGCGAAAGATCAACATAGTATGTCTGCGGGTTCTCAAATCTGAGGGTTTCATCCCAAAGAGTTGCGACCTGCTCCTTGCAGTAGCTCTTGATTTCCTCAATGGAAGGACTTTCGTATACGCATTTGCCCTTCTCGAAAATCGGAACATGAAGATCTCTTACCGTGTAGTTCTTTACGATTGTTTTCTTCCAAACCGCATTCGGATCGAAAATCTCGTACTCGCCCTGCTCAGGAATGGTTTCACCGGCAATCGTCATTACATCCCCCTGTGCCTTGCCCGTAGCTTTGCTGTACAGTCGGTAAAGTCCTTTAAATCCCGGGTTCGTAATCTTTTCAACATTCTCCGAAATTTTGATTTTCGGTGTCAGCACGCCGTCTTTTTCGAGTGCTGCAAGCTTATAAACGCCGCCGAAAACAGGTTCTGACTTCGCAGTAATGAGTCGTTCGCCTACGCCCAAAGAGTCGATGCAGGCTCCCTCAAGGATGACATCACGGATGATGTATTCGTCAAGTGAGTTTGAAACGACGATTTTGCAGTCCTGAAGTCCTGCGTCATCAAGCATTTTGCGGGCTTTCTTGGTCAGGTATGCCACATCGCCGGAGTCGATTCGGATTCCCATGCTTTGCGGTTTCATTTCTTTGAACACCTTAATTGCCGCCGGTACGCCCGATTTGAGCACATTGTATGTATCTACCAGCAGAACGCAGTTCTGAGGATAGATTTCGGCATACTTTTTGAATGCGGAATATTCGTCCGGATACATCTGTACCCAGCTGTGTGCCATCGTGCCGAGTGCTGCGATCCCGTAGTCTCTGTCTGCGATTGCACATGCGGTTCCCGCGCATCCGCCGATATAAGCTGCTCTTGCTCCGAGTATTGCAGCGTCTGCGCCGTGGGCTCTTCTTGATCCGAATTCCATGCCCGCTCTTCCCTGAGCGGCTCTGACGATTCTGTTTGCTTTGGTCGCAATCATGCTCTGATGGTTGATGCAAAGAAGCACCATCGTTTCGATGAACTGCGCCTGCATAACGGGCCCTCTTACGGTTACAATCGGTTCATGCGGAAAGATCGGTGTTCCTTCCGGTACGGCCCATACATCACATTTGAACTCAAAGTTCCTGAGATAATCGAGAAATTCTTCACAAAACATGTCTTTGCTGCGAAGATATTCGATATCTTTCTCTGTAAATGTAAGGTTCCGGAGATACTCGATAAGCTGTTCAAGACCGGCCATGATGGCATATCCGCCGCCGTCCGGTACTCTTCTAAAAAACATATCGAAGTACGCAATGTCCTCTGCCATGCCCGATTGGAAATAGCCGTTTGCCATGGTTATCTCATAAAAGTCCGTAAGCATCGTCAGATTCAGTTTTTCTTTCATTTTGGATTTCCTCCGTTTTGTTTCCTTTTGTGATTGTTACAGAAGCTTTTTTAGAAATTGTCCTGTATACGATTCGCTGCATGCAGCCACTTCCTCCGGTGTTCCGGATACAACGACTGTCCCGCCGCGGTTTCCGCCGTCAGGTCCAAGGTCGATGATATGGTCCGCACGCTTTATTACATCAAGGTTGTGTTCGATTACAACAACCGTGTTGCCGGCATCCACGAGTCTGTCAAGAACGGCAAGCAGCTTGTCCACATCCGCAAAATGCAGTCCCGTAGTTGGTTCATCCAGAATGTACAAGGTCCTGCCTGTACTTCGTTTTGTCAGCTCTGAGGCAAGCTTGACGCGCTGTGCTTCGCCGCCCGAAAGCTGCGTCGACGGCTGGCCGAGCTTAATATACCCCAGTCCTACTTCATCAAGTGTCCGAAGATGTCTTGCTATGGAAGGCACATTCTGAAAGAATTCTACTCCTTCTTTGACACTCATGTCAAGCACATCGAAGATACTTTTGCCTTTATATTTAACTTCAAGTGTTTCTCGATTGTATCTTTTGCCCTTGCAGACTTCACAAGGCACATATACATCCGGCAGGAAATGCATCTCAATGCATATGATTCCGTCGCCGCTGCATGCCTCGCATCTGCCTCCTTTAACATTGAAGCTGAATCTTCCTTTTTGATATCCGCGGAGTTTTGCTTCCGGAAGGCTTGCGAACAAATCACGAATGTGATTGAACATTCCCGTATAGGTCGCCGGGTTGGAACGCGGTGTTTTGCCGATCGGCGACTGGTCAATGTCGATCACTTTGTCAATATTCTCAAGTCCGAGGATTTCGTCGAACTCTCCGGGTTCCTCCTGAAGGCGGTTTGTAACCCTCGCGGCACCTTTGTACAGGATTTCGTTGATCAAACTGCTCTTTCCGGAGCCTGAGACTCCCGTAACGCATACAAACTTGCCAAGCGGAATTTCAACGTCGATATTCTTCAGATTGTTCTCGCGTGCGCCCTTGATTACAAGCTTCTCGCCGTTTCCCGGTCTTCTGTGTTCCGGGACAAAAATTTTCTTTGCTCCTGAAAGGTACTGACCGGTAAGAGATTCCTTACATGCTTTGATATCTTCAACGGTACCCTGTGCCACAAGTTCTCCGCCGTTTATTCCGGCACCGGGACCTATGTCTATGATGTGATCCGCCGCGTACATGGTATCCTCGTCATGCTCAACCACAATCAATGTGTTGCCGATGTCCGTGAGATGGCGAAGCGTCTGCAGCAGTTTTTCGTTGTCCTTTTGGTGAAGTCCGATGCTTGGTTCGTCAAGGATATAAAGCACACCCACAAGGCTGGATCCAATCTGCGTTGCAAGCCGGATTCTCTGCGATTCACCGCCCGAAAGTGTGGATGCGGTTCTGCTGAGCGTAAGATAGTCAAGTCCGACATCCACAAGGAAATGAAGTCTTGCCTTTATCTCTTTCAAAATCTGATAAGCAATTTTGCCGTCTTTTTCGGAAAGATCAAGTCCGTCGATAAATTCAAGTGCTTCCTTTATCGACATTTCAGAGAGTTCCGCAATGTTTACGCCGCCTACCGTAACCGCCAGAATTTCGGGTTTGAGTCTACGGCCATGACACGCAGGACACTCCCTTACGACCATGTATCGTGCCATTTTTTCTTTGAAATAATCTGACGTCGTCTCTCTGTATCTGCGTTCGATATTGACCAGTGCCCCCTCAAACGGCCTGTCCTGATGGGAAACCGTGCCGGTGCTTCTGCTCACATAATCGTATACGAGATGTTTGTTCCCTGTGCCGTAATACAGTTCCTTTTTGAATGTCTCCGGCAGCTCGCAAAGCGGTCTGGAAGAATCCACACCGTGCGCTTTGATAAGCGCATCAACAAGCTGGCGGTAAAAACCGCTGAATTCCATCGTTCCGAAAATCGGCTGAAGTGCTCCGTCATCGATGCTTATGCTCTCATCTATCAAAAGTTTCGGATCAAGTTTCTGTGTGAATCCGAGTCCGTTGCAGTGCGGACATGCTCCGAATGGTGCGTTGAAGGAAAACATTCTCGGCTCAAGTTCTTCTATGCTCACGCCGTGATCCGGGCAGGCAAGCTTGGTACTGAATGTCTTCTCATAGTGTCTGTCATAAAAGTCCCCAATCACTTCAACGAGTCCGTCTCCCTGGGCAATCGCAAGCTCGCAGGCTTCAGCGATTCGTCCTTCCTGACCGGGTTTTACGACAATTCGGTCGATTACGATTTCAATCGTATGCTTGAACGTCTTTTCCATCTTGATTTCGTCCTCGTCCAGCAGATAAATTTCGCCGTCGATGCGGACTCTGGTAAAGCCTTCTTTGCGGATTCTTTCGATTATTTTTTCGTGTGTGCCCTTGCGCTGACGAATAACCGGTGCAAGTACCATCAGTTTCGTACCCTCTTCAAATTCCATGATGGTATCGACCATCTGGTCGACAGACTGGCTGCTGATTGGCTTTCCGCAGACCGGACAGTGCGGTTTGCCAACGCGCGCATAAAGCAGACGCAGGTAGTCGTGAATTTCCGTAACCGTACCCACCGTGGAACGCGGATTGCGGTTCGTCGTCTTCTGGTCGATGGAAATCGCAGGCGAAAGCCCTTCGATATACTCCACATTCGGCTTCTCCATCTGCCCGAGGAACTGCCTTGCATACGAAGAAAGACTCTCCATATATCTTCTCTGTCCCTCTGCATAAATGGTATCAAAAGCAAGCGATGACTTGCCGGATCCCGAAAGCCCTGTTAAAACCACCATTTTGTCTCTTGGAATCACCACATCGAGATTTTTTAAATTGTTTTCGTTTGCACCCCTTATAATGATGTCTTTTGACATTGTGTCTCCTTTGTAATCCAATTTATAATCTGACCTTATATTCAAAAATCCGGTCTCTGAGCTGTGCCGCGCGTTCAAATTGCAAATCCTGCGCTGCCTGCTTCATTTCCTTCTCCAGTTTCTTTATATAGTCATTCAATTCTTTCTTCGTAAGTTCAAGCGGACTCTTGCCCTTGTATTCTTCCATCGAAGGCTCCATAACCTTCGTGGCCTCGATAACGGAACGAACCGACTTCTTGACCGATGCCGGCGTGATTCCATGTGCCTTATTGTAATCGTCCTGAATTTTGCGCCTTCTGTCGGTCTCTTTCATCGCCACATCCATCGCCTTGCTGATGCGGTCCGCATACATGATAACTCTGCCGTCCGCATTTCGTGCGGCTCTTTCGATGGTCTGAATCAGCGAGGTCTCGGTACGCAGGAAGCCTTCCTTGTCCGCGTCCAAAATTGCCACAAGCGAAACCTCCGGTATATCCAGTCCTTCTCTGAGCAAATTAATTCCGACCAAAACATCGAAAACGCCCAGCCGCAGATCCCGTATGATTTCCATTCTTTCAAGGGTATCGACCTCTGAATGCAGATATCTTACCTTTATATTTACCCCTTTGAGGTAATCTGTCAAACTCTCCGCCATCTTTTTGGTTAAAGTTGTCACCAGAACGCGCTCACCGCGTTCCGTAACTTTGTTGATTTCTCCTATGAGGTGGTCGATCTGCCCCTCGGTGGGAACAACCGTAATCGGCGGATCGAGAAGGCCCGTCGGCCTTATTATCTGCTCTGCGTTTATGCCGCCCGAAACTTCTTTCTCGTAATCCGCAGGAGTCGCACTGACAAAAACAATCTGCTTAACGAGATTATCAAACTCCTCAAATTTGAGCGGTCTGTTGTCGAGCGCCGATGGCAGGCGGAATCCGTATTCCACAAGCGATGACTTACGCGAACGGTCTCCCGCATACATTGCACGAAGCTGCGGAAGCATAACATGCGACTCGTCGATAATAATCAAAAAATCGTCCGGGAAGTAGTCAATCAGCGTATAAGGCCTTGTGCCCGCAGGCAGTCCGTTTAAATGCCTTGAGTAGTTCTCAATTCCCTTGCAGCTTCCCACCTCACGCAGCATCTCGAGGTCATATCTTGTCCTCTGCTCGATTCGCTGCGCTTCAAGGAGTTTGCCGCGGTCTTTGAACCACTGAACTCTTTCAATCAGCTCAGCGTCAATTGTTTCGATTGCTTTTTCCATCTTCTCGGGAGATGTTACGTAATGCGATGCCGGATATACGGCAATGTGGTTTCTGAGCCCGATGATTTCGCCTGTAACCGGGTTCATTTCCTTGATGGATTCCACCTCGTCTCCGAAAAGTTCAACCCGAACCGCCGATTCTGCTCCTGCCGGATAGATATCGATGACGTCTCCGCGCACACGAAAACTCCCGCGTTCAAAAGCCATGTCATTTCTGACATACTGAATGTCCACGAGTTTTCGCAAAATATCCTTACGCGGCTTCGTCATGCCCGGACGCAGCGAAAGCATCTGGTTTTCGTAATCAAACGGACTTCCTAAGCCGTAGATGCACGAAACCGATGCGACGATAATTACGTCTTTACGCTCTGCAAGTGCCGCTGTCGCCGAGTGACGCAGCTTTTCGATTTCGTCGTTGATGTCCGAGTCCTTTTCTATATAAGTGTCCGTCGAAGGTACATAGGCCTCCGGCTGATAATAATCGTAGTAGCTGACAAAATACTCCACCGCGTTCTCCGGGAAGAACTCCTTAAACTCCCCATGCAGCTGCGCTGCCAGCGTCTTATTATGGGAAATCACCAGCGTCGGCTTCTGCACCTG
>FR881980.1:0-904 GCA_000435615.1 Firmicutes bacterium CAG:238
GCGTTTAAGAAGCAAATGCGTTTATGAAATTCCGATTTGTTATACTCGTTTCCGGCAGGGCTTGTGGCAGGCATGCTCTAACAAGAAAACTTCGGAAACACGCAGGAACTGAAAATCAAAATAAAAGAGGGCTGTGCGTTAGCGGATATTTTCCGTTAGGGCGCAGTCCTCTTTTGCGTGCTATGATTTTTTGAAAAAGATGTTTGATCGGAAAAACGGCAGGGTATACTATGTATGTGGTGGAATACCCCCGAGGGGTATTTAAGGCGGAGTGAGCGTGTTGTCAACGAAAACTCTGACTGAAATTTTGATAAACAAACGACAATCACATAGAAAGTGGGGAAACTAATGGAGAACGAAAAGAAATGCTGCTGTTCGGATAAGACGACGATTCGTTCCGACGAACAGAAAAAAGCACTTCTGAACCGACTGAAGCGAATCGAAGGACAGGTGCGGGGCATTCAGAGCATGCTGGAAAACGACGCGTACTGCAACGATGTGCTCATGCAGTCGGCGGCAGTCAACGCGGCAATGAATGCGTTCAACAAAGAACTTTTGGCAAATCATATAAGAAACTGCGTGGTTCGCGACATCCGCGAGGGCGATGACGAGATTGTCGACGAGCTTGTGGCAATCATCCAGAAACTGATGAAATAGGCGGTGATAGAAAATGGTACAATATAATGTAAAAGGAATGAGCTGCAGTGCGTGCAGCGCCCGCGTGGAAAAAGCGGTTTTAAAGGTTCCGGGCGTTACGAGCTGCACGGTGAGCCTTTTGACCAATTCCATGGGCGTGGAAGGAACGGCAAGCCCCGAAAGCATTGTGGCGGCTGTCAAGGCGGCGGGCTATAAGGCTTCCCTGAAAAAAGGCGCGGGAAAAACGGCGGGAGGCACAGCGGCGGCC
>FR881980.1:945-3557 GCA_000435615.1 Firmicutes bacterium CAG:238
CAGCCGCAGCAGCGACCGGCACGAGCGCGACAGAAGCAGACGATGCACTTGCGGATACGGAAACCCCGCAGCTTCGGAAACGACTGAGCGCATCGGTGATATTTCTGCTGGTTCTCATGTATTTTTCGATGGGACACATGATGTGGGGATGGCCGGTACCTGCGGCACTGGCGGACAACCATGTGGCGATGGGAATTTTGCAGCTTTTGCTGACCGGCATTGTTATGGTAATCAACCAAAAGTTTTTCATAAGCGGATTTCAGAGCCTTTGGCACAGAGCACCGAACATGGATACGCTGGTCGCGCTTGGTGCGACGGCGGCGTTTGCGTGGAGCGTCGTCGCGCTTTTTCTGATGACGGATGCGCAGATGCGAGGCGATATGCACGGCGTGATGACTTATATGGATGAGTTTTATTTTGAATCCGCGGCGATGATTTTGACGCTGATTACGGTCGGAAAAACCCTGGAGGCACGCTCAAAAGGCAGGACCACAGATGCACTCAAAAGCCTGATGAAGCTTGCACCGGAGACGGCGGTCATCTTGAAAGACGGCAAAGAAGAGACGGTTCCGATTGCACAGGTCAAGAAGGGTGACGTTTTCGTGGTTCGTCCAGGAGAAAACATCCCGGTGGACGGCATTATAACCGAAGGAATGACGGCGGTGGACGAATCGGCGCTGACCGGTGAAAGCATTCCGGTTGACAAGCAGGCAGGCGACCTTGTGTCGGCGGCTACCATCAACCGCTCCGGATTCATCCGCTGCGAAGCGTCCAGAGTCGGTGAAGATACAACCCTTTCACAGATTATCCGCATGGTAAGCGACGCGGCGGCGACCAAGGCGCCGATTGCCAAAGTCGCGGATAAAGTTTCGGGCATTTTCGTGCCGACGGTCATGGCAATTTCGGCGATTACACTGATTGTATGGCTTGCTTTGGGACAAAACTTCGCATACGCGCTTGCCAGAGCGATTTCCGTGCTGGTAATCAGCTGTCCGTGCGCGCTCGGCCTTGCGACCCCGGTTGCAATCATGGTCGGAAACGGCGTGGGCGCGAAGAACGGAATCCTGTTCAAAACAGCGGTTTCGCTTGAGGAGACCGGAAAAAACACAATCGTCGCACTTGACAAAACCGGCACAATCACAAAAGGCGAGCCGCAGGTTACCGATATTCTCACATTGAACGGAGAGTCTGAGGAAAGCCTTTTGAAGAAGGCGGCAGCTATCGAGGCGAAGAGTGAACATCCGCTTGCAAAGGCGATTTTGCGGCGCGCGGAGGCGGACGGAATCGAGATGGAGGAGGTTACGGACTTTGCGGCACTTTCGGGAAGCGGCGTGGAGGCAGCCTTAGGCGGCAGGAAACTTCTCGGCGGCAGCATGAAATTTATCGGAGAAAAAATCGGAATTTCCGGGGAAATACAGGCGCAGGCAGAAAAATTCGCGGAGAACGGCAAGACGCCTTTGTTCTTTGCGGAGAATGAGCACCTGCTCGGTGTAATTGTAGTGGCAGACACGATGAAAGATGACAGTGCGCAGGCAGTCGGCGAACTGCATGAGATGGGAATCCGTGTCGTAATGCTTACGGGGGATAACGAAAAAACTGCCCGGGAAATCGGCAGCCGGGCGGGAGTTGACGATGTGATCGCAGGCGTGCTTCCGGACGGCAAAGAGAGTGTCATTAAAGATCTCAAAAAACAGGGCAAGGTCATCATGGTCGGCGACGGCATCAACGATGCCCCGGCTCTCACGAGCGCGGACATCGGCATTGCGATTGGTGCAGGCAGCGACGTGGCAATCGATGCGGCAGATGTGGTTTTGATGAAAAGCTCGCTCAGGGACGTACCGGCGGCGATCCGAATCAGCCGCGCAACGCTTCGAAATATCCACGAAAATCTGTTTTGGGCGTTTTTTTACAACACCCTCGGCATTCCGCTGGCGGCGGGCGTTTTCACCTTTCTGGGCTTCACTTTGAACCCCATGTTTGCGGCGGCGGCGATGAGTCTGTCGAGCTTTTGCGTTGTCACCAACGCTTTGCGGCTGAATTTCTGCAAGCCGTATGATACAGATAAGAATAAAAAATGAAATATATGGAGGTATTGAAATGATTAAGACAACATTGGAAGTTAAGGGAATGGCGTGCGGAATGTGCGAAAACCATGTAAACGAAGCAATCAGAAATGCGTTTGCCGTAAAAAAAGTGACATCCTCACACGCAAAGAATCAGACAGAGATTATCAGTGAGGAGCCGCTTGACGAGGAAAAAATCAAGAGCGTCATCGCCGAAACCGGCTACGAACTCGGCGCGATTAAGAGCGAACCTTACCAGAAGAAAGGGCTGTTTTCCTTCGGAAAATAAAAAAGGTCGAAAGCGATAGAAAAATTTTGGAATTTTCGTTGACAAGCTTTCGTTCATGTGCTATTATAGATTTCGGCTCGTCGAAGAATTTACTTTTTTCGACGAAGCCGGATTGAAAAAAGTTAGAAAAAGTTAAAAATGTGCTTGACAAATTTAGCTAGATAGTGTATAGTTAATAAATGTGTCGAGCAGTTAAAAAGACATTGTGGGAGTTTAGCTCAGCTGGGAGAGCATCTGCCTTACAAGCAGAGGGTCACAGG
>FR881981.1:0-2299 GCA_000435615.1 Firmicutes bacterium CAG:238
CTGCTTCTTTAAGAAAAGATGCATGGTAAAGAAAGCGGAATAACGAAAGCAGCGCGGCGCGAAATTGGATGATACAAGGGGGATTTATGAAAAAAAGAAAACAAAATGTGGCACGTTTTTTGTGCCTGCTGATGGTTTGCACGGTGCTCAGCTGCATGGCAGGCTGCGAGGGGAAGGGCGGAAGTGAGCCGGCGCAGCCCGCATTGGAAACCGTGACATATTCGAATTTGACGGATGCGGATTCTCGTGCCTTGCTTTCCGGGCTTCTGGAAAAAAGCGGCGTGGCAGAGGCGCGCATACAGGCACTTTTGGCATGTGTCGATCAGTTTAACGCTGCAGTCAAGCCCGCGTGGCTGACAGACGGATTTGAAAGCGCCGCACCGACCGAAACGAAATACGATGTGTACGATATGCAGGACGTATGGACGGAAAAGTATGGAAACTTCATGGGATATAACTGCCGCATCACTGCATACAGCCTGCTCGGCGAATTTTTGGGCGTGGGTGCGGATCAGCCGCAGACGCAGGGGGAAGAACTGCTTTTTGTGGATTTGGATACCATTGCGCGGCATCCGGAGGTTCTTTTTGATGACAGTACCGCAGGCTTCTGCGCGCTGTTCGCGCCTATCGAGGCAGCGGACAGCACCGAAACCGGGGCGCAGGTACAGGCACTGCAGGAGGGCTGGTCTTCCCGCGGCGTGACCTTCGCAGACAGCGAGGCACACTTGATTTCTGTCATTTTTCACGATAAATTCTCGGATGACGAAAACACGCTCTCTGTCGGACACGCGGGTGTTCTGCTGCCATTGGAGGACGGCACGCTGTATTTTCTCGAAAAGGTGGCGTTTCAAGAGCCGTATCGGCTGTTAAAATTTCAGAACAGGACGGAGCTGAGCGATTATCTGATGGAAAAATACGATACCGCATGGGGACAGGATACCACGCGTCCTTTCATCATGGAAAACGATGCTTTGCTGGAAGGCTTCCGGCAGAATCCATTGGAGAAACCGGAAGTTAAAGGAGGAAATTGACGATGACATTAAAACGAAGAGGAAAAAGAGTTATTTGTTTCGGTATGATGATTTTGCTGATGCTGCTTTGCGCATGCACAAATGAGCAGAAGCCGACGGACGATGTCGATCCGGTCGGCGCGGGAACGGAAAACTACGAAATACCGGAGGCTTATACAGAGGTCTTGGACGCGTATGCCAAACTGTTATTGGGAACCGGGGAGATTACAGAAAAGACCGGACCGGTCGGCATCAACAGTGCCATTGATCTCCTGTCCGTACTGGACGGGGCGGGTATGGCCGCGGAAGCGCCTTATCGCTGCGGTTATCTTCTCAAGGATCTCAACGATGATGGTGTGCCGGAGCTTTTGATCGGAGAAATCTCCGCTGCCGGAAAGTATGAGCAGGAAAACGGCGTGAGCTACAGCGGCAGCATCGTGCAGGCGGTATATACCCTCGCGGACGGAAAAGCACTGAACATTTTGGAGGGCTGGGGACGAAACCGCTATGACTGGACAGATGTCGGACACTTTTTTAACCGGGCATCCGCGGGCGCCGCACATTATATTCTCGCCGATTACAAGCTTTCGAAGGACGGCAGGGGGCTGGACTGCGACGGCTACTGGTTTACCTACGATCAGGAGGACGGTGACGAGGTCCGGCTGCAGCACTATTACAATACAAGCGGAGAGTGGGATCCGGCGGCTTCCGAGCAAATCAGCGCGGACGAGTTCCAAAGCGCAGAGGCGAAGCTCGAAAAGAAGATTGCCATGCTTTCGCTGACGCCGTTTTCGCAATATGAATCGGAAAACGTAGATCCTATGGGCGTTCCGGCTGTTTTGCGCGCGGCATGGGCTGATTTCTTTGTTGCGGGACACCAAAGTCATGACGAATATATTCTTTCGGAGGAGGAGAGCGCCGCGAAGGTCGCGTTCTTCGCACAAAAACTACTGAAGAATTTTCGCGTACTGAATCTTGAATTTGTGGATGCGGATGAGGACGGCAATGTGCTGTTCCAAACCAAGAGCATGTATAAGCAAAAGGAACTGATGCCGGATTGCCCGCTGGTCGTGCAGGGAGTATTTTACGGCAGTATCCCAAACTGGGGCGTTTCCTATGAGGACGAAACAGGAGAAGTCAGGACATATTCTGTATCGATAAGCGGCATGGATGGCTCAATCGTGCTGAGTCCGATTTCGGTCACGAAATAAGCCGGCAGGCATAAAAGTATAAAAGTATAAAAGCAGTGGGTCTCCCATATATGGGAGCCCCGCTGCTTTTATCGGAGG
>FR881981.1:2322-6488 GCA_000435615.1 Firmicutes bacterium CAG:238
AGGCGGTGCGCCCCGTGCGGTTACGGGCGCGCATCCTGTCGTTCTTTTTCTTTCATCATCATAGCGTAGGCCAGAAGCTCTTTGCGGGATTTAATCCCGAGCTTGCTGTAGATATTGGCGTTGTGGTATTTGAGCGTATTGGAAGTAATGGCGCAGATTTCCTGAATCTGCTTGCTGGTTTTGCCGTCAAGATACAGATTGAAGATATCCAGCTCTTTTCCGGTGAGATTCGCGAGGCAGTCCTGAAAATGTCGATATTCTTCCTCGTTGATTTCCCTGTTCTGCGTTTGAACCAGACGATTGATTTCCTCTTGCAGCTGTTTGATTTCCTTCTCCGTTTCACCGTCCTTTTGGGCAAGGAAGTCCAAAAGGTCATCGATTTCAGCCATATTGATGCGAGGAGCTTGGAAATTGCCCTTTTGAATCTGCTCCAGACTTCGCAGCAGCGGCACTAAAAAGCGATGGGTGAAATAAATACAGCCGATCACAGAAAGTACGACAAGCAGGAACAAAAGGATTCCAAGACGCAGAAGATTGTGCAGGGATTCTGCCGCAAAATCCTTCTCCGGAACCAGGATGGCTGTGGTAAACGGATTGTCGCCATGAAGATCCTCACAGGTGCTGATCACACCGACATAGGAGTCCGTACCGTCCGAAAAACGGGACAGACCCTTGCTGAAATTTGTGACGGAAAGATTTTCTTTCGGGAGATAGTAATAGCCGCCGGTTGTTCCGCAGCTGAAAAAGTCCGTAAGGACAGCCTGATCGGATTTATAACTGTTAGAAAGCGCCGCGAGCATGTGTGAAAGCTTGGTCGGCTGCGCAAAGTTCTGCTTGAAATAGCTTTCGGAGACTTCAAAACCGCAGACACCGTAAAACGTCCCGTCCGTGCCTGTGATCGGAATCGCAATGTGCATCGCGCGTTCGGACATGCCGGGCAAGATGATAAAATCCGTAAAGGAACAAGCATTGTCAAGCGGAAGAGAAGCTTTTTGGGCGGCAAGCGCGTAACCCCAAAAGACATCACTGTCAAGCTCGAGCTTCCATTTTCGGTGCGGCATGATGCCATGCTGCTTTGCGACCTCGGAACTCCCGCGATAACAGAGAGCCTCGCGGTGATCGATTTCATAACCGTTGATTTGAAGATAAAGTCCGCTTTTTGAGGACGCGGCATTCGGCGCGGAGGTATTGACCGTGGTATCGAGCATAAAAAAAGCGCCGGAACAGTCCGCCTGCATCAGATACTGGTGAACCGTGTCAAACAGGAAGTCTTCCAGAGATTCCATCTTCTTATGGGAATTTAAAAGCGAAGAGAAATCCGTATGCTGCTCGGAAAGCCAGCTCTCGATTCCGAAGGAAAGATCCTCCGAAAAATGAATTCCCATCATAGACAAGTGATTGCGATGTATTTGAATATCCTTTTGGAAGACAGTCTGCTGCAGCTCGCAGGTTTCCAAAAGAGAATCTTTCGGCGTCTTGAACTGACCCATCAAAGACAGCATGGACGCGAGCACCAGCAAAATGAAAAGCAGCAGAAGCAGCATATAAAGGAAAAGTTTGCGCTTCATGGTGCCGCTGCCGGTCTGCGTTTGAATATATCCCAGTAATTTGTTCATAACCCTATGCTCTGCTCCCCGTTACGAAATTCCTTTAAAAAGCTTCCAGGTTTGTTCCGAAAGCTGCTCCGTGTCCGCACCGCCGGCACTGCGTTTTGCGTAATCCTTTTGTTTGGCACGCAGCGCTTCGTAGAGGCTTCCTGTCTTGCCGTAAAATCCGGCGAAAGAAGGCTCACTGAGAATCCGGGCTGATTGCTGTACCTGCGTGAAGGTTTGGTACAGACTCGCAAAAGCGGCATTGTTAAAATCATAGTCTTTGATCGCGTCAAAAGCATCGTAGGTAACGGGCATATAGCCGGTTTGCGCGGCAAACGCGAGATTGCGGTCACTATCCGTCAGCCAGTGCGCGAAGACGGAAATCGCCTCCTGCTTCTGTGCGGTCGTTTTGAGCGCGCAAAGTC
Source organism: Firmicutes bacterium CAG:238 (assembly GCA_000435615.1). Classification (GTDB taxonomy): domain Bacteria; phylum Bacillota; class Clostridia; order Peptostreptococcales; family Anaerovoracaceae; genus CAG-238. Next base: position 4,340 of record FR881981.1, read on the forward strand.
CGACTCCGGCCTGCGAAGCGAGCATCTTCCCACCGGCCGCGCGCGGCATCGGCAGGATCTGCAGATCCATCGGTTCGGTGGTATTATCCGGATAGGTAACCGTATCGTTGTAGTAAAGAATGCTGGCGGAAGATCCCATACCGCCGGCAACTTCTCCGGTCATAACCTGTGTGTTGGAATACAGATCGGAGATCACGATATGCCCCTGTACCAGTGCGTTCGCGAATTGCAGCCAGGAGGTCTTCAGCGCGTTATTGCTGAAATCATACCAGCCGTCCTTGTAGAGGCTTTCCGCGGCGGTGCCGGAGGAAATCGCGTTTAATTCTACCGAGCGAAGCAGATAGTCAAAAGCGCAGAACGGTTTGCCGGAAGACCAGTCGTAATATTTCGCGGCAGCTTCAAAGAAGCCGTCCCAGGTCTGCAAATCATCCGTGGTTATGCCTGTCGCTTTGGAAAAACGCGCGAATTCCGTTCCGTTGAGAAAGAGAAGCTGTGTGGATTTCGTAACCGGAAGCACGACCAAGGTGTCATTCACCATGCCGTCCGGAAGAAAATCCGAGACAAAGGCACCCATTTCATCTTTACTGAAGCAGGTTTCCCAGTCGATCAGATTATCCACGCCCAGCTCCTCGGCGTTGCTGTTGTGGCAAAAAAACATGTCAGGCATATCCAAAGCACCCGGTTTTTCTGCCTGCGCATCCAGGAGCTTCTGCCCGATCTGCGAAGCGTTGGACATCAGCGTCGTTGTGATGACGATGCCTTTTTCTTTGCCGACGGAACTGTTAAATTCATCGATCAGGCGGTTCATGGGAGAATCGGCCTGTTCCCCGTATACATGCCATAAGGTCAATGCAACCGGATTATCCGGATTCAGAAGTGACTTTTGTCCGCAGCCGGACGCACAGGTCACAAACACCAGGGAAAGAATCAGAAGAAGTAAAAGCCGTTTTTTCATAAGAACCTCCGTCAAGTTAAAAGCAAGATGTTGTTTTCTTCCATCATAACACAACTACACTTTTACCGCAACGCTAAATTTGGAAACGCGGACCGCACGGAGGCCGGCGAAAGCATCAGACATAACACAGTAAAAATATTACAAAACCCGCCTCACAAGCAAAATATTTAAAATTTTTTTTGATTTTCCCACCCTTTTTGGCAAAAAGGGTGGGGCTTTTTTTTAAAAAAATCGGTATTATGGAGGAGAATGAAAAAATATCGCACCAATTCGCGCCTGCGTCGCCATCGAAAATGTACGCGGCGCAGTCAAAAACGGAAGGAGTTATGATATGGGTTTAATCAAAGCAGGACTGGGAGCAGTCGGCGGAAATTTGGCTGACCAGTGGAAAGAGTATTTTTATTGTGAGGCCATGCCGGAAAATGTCATCGCAGTTAAGGGTGAAAAACGAATTGGCGGACGCACATCCAACACCAAGGGTACCGACAATATCATCAGCCGCGGTTCCGTCATCGCAGTCGCGGACGGACAGTTTATGATGATCGTGGAGCAGGGTAAGGTTGTAGAGGTCTGCGCAGAGCCGGGCGAATTTATCTTTGATAATTCCACCGAGCCGAGCATCTTTGCCGGCAAGTTCGGCGAAAGTCTGAAGGAAAGCTTCCGCAACATCGGGAAACGTTTTACCTTCGGCGGAGAGCCGCCAAAGGACCAGCGCGTGTACTATTTCAATACGAAAGAGCTGGTGGGAAACAAATACGGCACCGCGGGTGCAATCCCGTTCCGTGTCGTGGACAAAAACGTCGGTCTGGATGTGGATATTGCCGTCAAATGCTTTGGTGAGTACAGCTATCATATCATCGATCCGGTTCGCTTCTACACCAATGTCTGTGCCAATGTGCAGGACGCGTATTACAGAGAAAGCATCGATTCCCAGCTTAAAAGCGAGCTTTTGACAGCATTGCAGCCGGCTTTCGCGAAAATTTCGGCACAGGGCATCCGTTATTCGGAGGTGCCGGGACATGCGGACGATTTGGCAGAGATCCTGAACGAGGAGCTTTCGGATAAGTGGAAAAACCTGCGCGGCGTTGAAATCGTTTCTGTCGGTGTGTCCAGCATCAAGGCGAGTGAAGAAGATGAACGTATGATCAAAGAGCTGCAGCGCAACGCAGCGCTTAGGGATCCGCAGATGGCAGC
>FR881982.1:0-5628 GCA_000435615.1 Firmicutes bacterium CAG:238
CAGGGGCAGCACTTCGCGCTGCCCCTGCGCCGTGCCGGCGGACGCCGGCACGGACGGGCTTTTTGCAAAGCCGCGGCTGCGAAGGATGCCGTCGTCGCTCAAGGCAACCATGCGTTCAAGCAGGTTTTTCAGTTCACGGATATTTCCGGGATAATCATATTGATATAAGAAATCCAAAGTCAGAGGCTCAATATCGAGAATCTTCTTTTTTTGTTCTTTTTCAATTTTGCGGATAAAAAATTCAATCATGTCCGGCAGGTCTTCCTTACGCCTGCGAAGAGGCGGAACGGTGACCGTCATGGTGTTGATGCGGTATAAAAGGTCTTCGCGGAACAGTCCGCGCGTGATTTCCTCCTCAAGGTCTTTGTTGGTCGCGGAAATCAGTCGAATGTCAAGAGCAATCGGCTTGTTGCTGCCGACCCTTTCAATCGTTCGGTTTTCAAGGACGCGAAGAAGTTTTCCCTGCAAGCTCAGCGGAATGTCTCCGATTTCATCGAGGAAAAGCGTGCCGTGGTCGGCAGCTTCAAACCTGCCAATCCGCTTTTCGTTTGCGCCTGTAAAAGCACCTTTTTCGTGCCCGAAAAGCTCGGATTCCAAAGTACCTTCACCGAAAACCTGACAGTTTACCGGGATAAAATGCCGGGCCTTTCGGGAACTCAGATCATGGATATACTTTGCGGCAACTTCTTTGCCGACGCCGGATTCGCCCAGAAGCAGAACGTTGATGTCGGAGTCCGCAATCTGGCGGCAGGTTTCGAGAAGATCCCGATAAGCAGGACTTTTGCTCTTTAAGAAAATATCGCTGTCCGGGCTGTTTTGCTCGGTCAGGATTTTGTTCTCTTTTTCAAGCATTTTTATTTTCGCGAGCCTGTCCACATCCGCCAAAAGAGCCTCCGGCTCACTGTTTTTGATGGAGTAGCCGCAAGCCCCGTATTTCATCGCCTCGACTGCGCTTTCGATAGAGCCGAAGGCAGTGATTATCATAATGTCAATGTCCTCATACTCGGACTTCACCGCTTTTACAAGCTCAAGCCCGTCCATATCGGGCATTTTCAAATCCGTCATAATCAGATTGATTTCGTTGCTTTCGAGGAGATTGAGAGCCTCACACGCGCTCGAAGCCGTAATCACATCATAACCGTTTCGCTTCAGCAAATATGAAAAGACTCTCTGATATTCAATTTCGTCATCAACAACCAAAATTTTGTAATTCTTCTTTTCCATTTCATTTCTCCTCATTTTTTTCATCCGGAAGCAGGACGGTGAATGTCGTGCCTTCGGAAGGCGTGCTTTTTACCGAAATTTGTCCGCCGGCCTTTTCTACTTCTGTGCTGACGATGTAAAGTCCAAGTCCCGTGCCGGTATCTTTTGTTGTGAAGAATGGATCGAAAACCCTTTCCAGCTGGTTTTCATCCATACCCGGACCGTTGTCCGAAAATATCATTTGTATCAAATTATTCTCCTCAAGGCGGGTTACGCTGATTTCAATTTTTCCGCTCGTTTGTCCGCTTTCCGCTATCGCCTCTGCTGCATTGTTGATGAGATTAAAGGCGAGGATTTTAACGGTCTCTTCTCTGGTGCGGATGGAAAAATCCTGTGGGCAGGACAGTGCAATTTCAATTTTTCCGGCATCGAGCTTTTTTCGTTCAAGGCTTAAAATGCTCTGCAGGAGCGTTTCAAGATTAAAGAATGCGGAAGTGTCGTTACTCAGCCGCGAAAAGCGGAGAAGATTCTCAATGAGCGAATCAATTCGTCCGACGGAATCCTTGATAACATCCAGCGAATGCTGCGCCATGTCGTCTGTAGCGTAATCCTGCAAAATATAGGAATAATTTTTTATCAGACCGAGCGGATTTCGGATTTCGTGCGCCAGTCCGGCAGAAAGCTGACCGACCGCAGCCATTTTGTTTTCCTGACGGAGCTTCCTCTCGGCAAGATTGCTTTCGGTACAGTCCTCAATCCGAATCAGCCGTGTTCCTTTTTCAGGGTTCAGCACACGGACGGAAATCGCATACTCCCGATGCCTGTAGGCGTAGTAAGGCGCATTCGGGTCGGCAGAATAGAGCCGGTATAAATCACCCAAAATCTCGACAGAGCCGATGCCGCAGCCTAAGAAAGAAGCGCGTTCGTCTCCTAAAAGCCGTTTTCCGAAGGCATTACACTGCGTAATAATGTCATCGCCGCTGATTACCGCGATTAAAGCATCTATATTGTCGATGATCGTCTGCAGATTCTTCTTTTCAATGCGGAGTTCCAACGTTTTTTTCTCGATTCTGCGGTTGAGAACCGATTCCCAAAACATCAGAAGCTCGACAATCGCAACGCAGACGATGATAATCCACTCGGCCCACCTTACGCTGGCGGAGTTTGTAACCATGCTGGCAGAAGAGCCGAGCCAAAGTTTTTGCGAACTGTCAAAGGCACCGTCTTTTTTGAGCTGGAGCAAAGTTTTGTTCAGAATATTGTAAAGCTTCGTATTGTATACGCTTACCGCAAGGGCAACATCTTCGCTGCAAATCTTATCGCCAATGTGACGCAGGGAATTTTCCATGCCGAGCTGCTGTGCGTAATAATTAATTGTAAGCTCTGTCCCGGCAACTGCGTCAACTTTGCCTTCCGCAAGCATGGTAAGCCCGGTTTTCATACTTGGCACATAGACGAAATTCGTCGTTTGCCCCTTCGGCATCGAGCCTGTCAGCGCTTTTTCCAAAAACTCATCCTTGAGCACGGCAATTTTTTTCGTATTTAAGTCCCTGATATAATTAATTTTTTTGTTTTCATACAATGTCACGAGAATGTTATCGAGCTTATAAACCGGCTGTGTCGAGACATAACTGCTGCTGCCTTTTGCAGCGGAAAAAAGCTCCGTAATATCGATTTGCTCTTCGCGCAGAGCCTGCGGCTCATCGCCTGCCTCGACCACTTTTTCATAAATCGGTATATTGAGCTCTTGCGATATAATATCAATGTAGTCGATGGTAAGTCCTTCGTTGTCACCTGTTTGTTCGTTCTTAGAAGTAAAAGGCGCGTTTTCAGCAACAATGCCGTAAGTCAGTGATTTCTTTTCCTTGAGAAACTGCTGCTCTTCACGGGTGAGCGGCTGCGAGTAAGCCAGATATTCGTTAAAAGAAATGCTATACTTCATTTGAATGATAAGACTGGCACTGACCAAAATCAGCACGACAGCAAACAAAAGCTTGGCAAAACCCTTCAGCATGACAGCATTTTCCTCCTTATCCTTCTTATACTTCGTCAATAGGTTATTATATCGTTTTCGACGCAAAAAGACAAGAGAAGGCGTGGATAGTGTAAGAATTTAAGATGGTTCAATTAGGAGGCATTAAGGGCTATGCACCTAAACAGCCAATCGGCACGACAAAGACACCGTCTTTTCGCGTATAGCTTAGTTCCCCGCCTGTTAAGATCATTTTGAAAGCGGGAGCTTTCAGATTTTTTTCTGTTAAGAGTGCTTCCAGCTTGCAAAGATTCGCGGCTCCTTTATCAATTTCTGCGGACCCGAGTTTTACTTCTATCAGACCGAATCTTCCATCCTCTAAAATGATTACGATGTCTGCTTCCAGACCATATCGATCGTGGTAGTAATAGATTTTGCCATAGAGATTGCTGCTATACACACGCAAATCGCGAACACAAAGATTTTCAAATAAAAATCCAAATGTATTAAAATCATCAACAAAATTATCCGGCGTTATACCAAGAGACAACGCTGCAATGGATGGATCGATCAATTCGCGTTTTGGAACAGAGCGTATCGCGGTTTTTGAACGGAGGGAAGGACTCCACGCAGGGACATCTTCAATTAAATAAGTGTTTTGCAAGGCAGCAATATAATCATAAAACTGTGAGTCGGAAATGCTGATGTCGTTCTTCGTCACATCCTGATAAATCGTTTTCATTTCTGCAAGTGTGGAGACATTCCTTGCGTAAGACCTTACAATCGCTTTAGCTACATCAACATTTTTCGCATATTTTTTTAATGATAAATCATCACTTTCGTAAATCAAGTCGAGATAGCTGCGGAGCTTAAGGGCGCATTTTCGATACTCCAGACCAATGTTATCCGGCCAGCCGCCTCGGCACAAACAATAGGCCAAGTCCCGGATCGTCAATTTAGATTTCTGCCCGTCCACTTGTTGTGTTTGATTAAAGAGCGCTTCAAGCGAAATACTTCCTTCCGAATCTTGCGATTCCTGTAAACTCATAGGATACATAAAAAGAGTACCGATTCTGCCGGCTCCACTGTGCAGACAGGAGTTTTCCGGCGGAACGCGTGAACCTGTCAAAATATATTGCCCCGGTTTGCGTTTTTCATCAACGTCAGTACGAACTGCGTCCCAAATTCCGGGTGCAACTTGCCATTCATCAATGAGGCGCGGCGGTGCTCCTTCTAATATCAAGGAAATATTTGTATCTGCGGCGAGAAGATAATCTTTCGACTTTTTTGAATCTTGCATTTTGATTACGCTTTTTGCGACTTGTTCACAAGTTGTTGTTTTACCGCACCATTTTGGGCCTCGAATAAGAACAGCGCCAAATGTTTCCAGATAAAAAGATAACTGCTCATCCACAGTTCTTTTCAGATATGTCTTATTCTTTTCCATGTTGTTTATCCTCCTCACATAGGGGTGTTTAAGAATAGTTTACCCTTATCTTTTTAAAAATGCAATAGACTTGTGATATTTTCTGCGATAGATTTGCGGGATTTTCTGCAATAGATTTGTGCTGTTTTCTGCAATAGATTTGTGCTATTTCCTTTTCTTTAAAAACTCCACAACTATTTTACACTATCGTGCAAGAACACTTGACTTTCGCCACAAAAAAGCGGTATGATGGTTTAGAATAATTGTGCAGTTTAAATCCAAGAGAAATAAAATGAAGAAAATCGACAAGACATTTACGGAAGCAGTTACAAGCTGGTTTCGTGAAAATAAACGCCAGCTCCCGTGGAGGGAGGACAGACAGCCTTATCATATCTGGGTTTCGGAAATTATGCTCCAGCAGACGCGCGTGTGCGCCGTGCGGGAATATTACCGCAGATGGATGGAAGCGCTGCCGACGGTCCGGGATTTGGCAGAAACGGACGAGGAAAGCCTTTTAAAGCTCTGGCAGGGCCTTGGCTACTATAACCGCGTGCGGAATATGCAAAAAGCAGCGAAACAAATCCTAAAGGCACATAACGGCGAGTTCCCGAGAACTTATACGGATATTTTAACCTTGCCCGGAATCGGGGAATACACGGCGGGTGCGATTGCTTCAAACTGCTTCGATGAGCCAATTCCCGCGGTGGACGGGAATGTGCTGCGCGTTTTGAGCCGCCTGACAGAAGATGAGTCTGACATTACGAAGCAAAGCACCAAGAAAAAATACGCAGAAATGCTGCGTGAGATTTATCCGGAGCAGAACTGCGGCGACTTCACGCAGGGGCTGATGGAAATCGGCGCAATTGTCTGCGTGCCGAATGGAGTACCGAAATGCGATGTCTGCCCGGTGCGGGCTTACTGCGGTGCCCGCGAGCACGGTACGATGCGTAGTTATCCAGTCAAAGCAAAGAAAAAAGAAAGAAAAATCATAGAAATGACCGTTTTCCTTTTGGAATGTGAGGGCGGA
>FR881982.1:5671-14911 GCA_000435615.1 Firmicutes bacterium CAG:238
TGCAGAAGCGAAAAGAGAAAGGCGTTCTGCATGGGCTTTACCAGTATCCGAATGTGGCAGAGAAGCTTACGGCTGACGAGGCACTGGCACTGGCCGCGGACTGGGGATGCAGCCCTGCAGGACTGAGCCGAAGCAGTGAGTACAAGCACATCTTTTCTCATGTGGAGTGGCACATGACCGGATACTATATTCCATGCGGCAGGCAGGGAAAAGGCGCGGACGGCGACTTCCTCTGGGCGGATGAAAGCAAGATGGAAAAGGAAATTCCGCTGCCGTCGGCATTCCTGTATTTTTGATGGAAGGAAGGATTTGCATTTATGAAGAAATACATGCCGTCACTTTTGATGCTCGCGATTTTTGAGGCGATTGCGATCAGTCTTTGGCTGACTAAAGATAATATCTTTTATCTGTTTAACTTCAGTTACATAGGGGCGTCGATTGCGCTGGGTACTGCGCTCATTTCAGAAAAAAAGACCTATGCGCGTCATGTGGTGCAGTTCCTTGTGGGAAGTTACATGCTCGTGTATTTGGGGATTATCTGCGGTGAAAACATGCAGATTGAAGGGTTTTGGTACTATCTTTTCCTCGGTGTGTTCGAAGCGGCGACAATTCATTATGCGGTTGCCAAGATTTTCGGACCGTTTGTGTTCGGACGCGGCTGGTGCGGATACGCTTGCTGGACGGCAATGGTGCTTGACCTGCTGCCGTTTAAGCAGCCGGAAGGAGAGCGAAAGCAAAGACTCGGACTCTTTCGTTATTTGCTCTTCGCGTTATCGCTTGTCTTTGCAGCATCACTTTTCTTGTTTGGCACTGAGAATAAAGAGCGGATTATGTGGTATGCTTTTTTGATAGGAAATGCCGCCTATTATGCGGCGGGAATTGCGCTCGCCTTTGCATTTAAGGATAACAGAGCGTTTTGCAAATACCTCTGTCCGATTACCGTTTTTTTGAAGCCGGCAAGCAGTCTTTCGCTGATGCGTATCGAGGCGGATGCGGCAAAATGTGTTTCGTGCGGAAAGTGCCGCAGGGTGTGCCCGATGAATGTGGAGCCGGATATTCCTTTTAAGATTAGACGAAACCGCACAGAGTGCATCCTTTGCCTTGCGTGTGTGCAGAACTGTCCGACCAAGGCGCTGGAACTTGGGATGAAAAGAAAAGAACAATAAGGATAAATTTTGCAAGGAGGAAAAAATGGATAGAACTGTAGAAAATTATCAGCATAGAGCTCTTGCGGCCGGAAGATGGCGGACGATGACACTTTCCGAGCAGCTTGCCAACATAGGAAGTGAGTTCGGCAGAGCTGCAAAACGAAAAGAGAAAGGCGATAGGGAAAAGGAAATGAAGGCATTCGAGAGAGGTCTTGAACTCCTTGACTTGTCAATTCAGGACGCTCCTGCTAAGAAAGCCGAGCATCCGGGTGTGTTTAGGGAGCTGCTTCGGCTGAGAGAGGTCATGTGCGATTATTTTGTCGGAGAGAATGAGTATAAAACCGACAGAGCGTTTATTGAGAGATATTTTTATGATTTCGCAGTATGCGCGAGGCGGTAAATGTTAAAAAAAATGCCATTTTACAAAACAGGGAAGGAAGCACAAATGGAAGAATTGAAAGAAAACAAAGTCGACTATATTCCGATGGTGGAGAGAGCTTTTAATATTATTGAACTGCTGTACGACAGTGGGGAGGGTATGGGAGTTTCTGAGATTGCTGCTCAGCTGCAGCTGCCCAAGGCTACAGTATATCGAATTCTTGCAACCATGGAAAAGTGGGGATATATTTTTCAGGATTTTCAAACAGAAAAATACAACTTGGGATTTAACTTTATCAAGGTAGGCGAGTCAGTAAAAAGTACGGTGGACGCACGTACAATTGCACTGCCTTTTATGGAAAAATTGGCAGAAGAAAGCGGGGAAACCGTATACTTGTGCAAGCAGTACAATGACGAGGCACTTATCTTAGAAACCGTGAGCGGCGAAGCTTCGGCACTTTATTCGATGGTAACACCATCCATACCGCTATATTGTTCTGCATTGGGACGGTGCTTAATGGTAGATTTCTCAAAAGAACAAATAAGCAAGTATGTACGGGAAAAGGGAATGCCAAAAAGAACCATAAGCACAATCGGAACAGAGCAGGAACTGAACAGTGAATTGAATGCAATCAGAAAGAATGAAATAGGAATCGAAGTGGAAGAATATGAATACGGAATGATGTGTATTGCCGGAATGATAAAAAACTCGCAGGGAAAGACAATTGCTTCCATGAGCATTTCAGGGCCGACGAGCCGGATTCGGCATAAAGGCGAAAAAAAATTAACCGATCTTGTGAAAGAAAGCTGCAAAGCCGTATCGGAAAAAATACCGTTTTAAAATCTATCGAAAAGCAGAGAGAAAATTCTTTCCTGCTTTTTTGATTTTTTGCATTGACAAAGGAAAAACAATATGCTATATTCAATTTATGAAACGGCGTTTCAAAAAAGTATTTATTATTAGTTTTAAGCGAAAGGAGAAAAAATGGGAAAAGAAAAAGCTGCAGGCATTGAAACAACAACTTTAAAACGTGTTCAAGCAAATGAAAAGAAGGGCTGGGTTTCTGTCATGCTTGTGCAGTTAGGCTGTATGGTATGCGTGCCTAGCTTAATGCTTGGTGGACTGCTTTCTTCCGCAATGCCAACCTATCAGGCAATTTTATCTTCAGTTGTTGGATTTATTATTGTAAATGTACTGATTTCATTATGTGGCATTGTAGGATGTGAGGTGGGGGTGCCCTCTTCTGTAGTCGCAAAAGCTTGCTTTGGCGAAAAAGGAGCAAGATTTGTAATAGGCGCACTTTGGACAGTTATTGCAATTGGATGGTTTGCTGTATCAAACCGAGTATGTGGTTTCGCATTTGTCGAGTTCGTGAACAGTAAATTTGATATTAATTTTCCACCTAGTGTATCTATTGCATTTTGGGGAATTATAATGCTTTTAACAGCTGTTTGGGGCTTTAATGCTATTGAGAAGCTAAATGTGATTGCAACACCTGCTTTGCTCATTGTGTCAGTGATTGGATGTGTTATTTTGTTTAATCACTATGGAATTTCAGGGCTGAGCAACGAAGCAGAAGAAACAACGATGACCTTTATGGAAGGTGTTTGTCTAACAATCAGCTTTTCCTCTTTTGCAATTGGAGCTGCGCCTGATTTTACAAGATATCAAAAAAATCGAAAAGACACTGTACTCGCAAATTCACTGGGGATCGGTGGAGTTGGATTCTGTATGATGCTTTTAGGATTAATACTTACAAAAATGACGGGAGAATATGATATCAGTCTTGTGTTTATGGCGGTCGGAATACCGATGCTGGGTCTTATTGTGCTCGTGCTTGCTACATGGACAACCAATACCGCAAATGCATACAGTGGGGGAATTAATATTGTGATGTTTCTTGGACTTAAAGATGAAAAAAGAAGTACAGCAACACTCATTGCCGGTATTATTGCAACAATCGTTGCATTAACAGGGGTTACTGATAATTTCGAGGGATTCCTTAATTTTTCCGGCAATGCACTGCTTCCACTCACAGGCGTTATAACAGCGGATTTTTGGATTAGAAGAAAAGCTAATGCCGATAACTGGTCATATAGAACAGGCTGGGATTTTATTGGATTTGCAAGCGTAATTATCGGAACCGCAATAGCGATTATAATTCCTTATGGTGCCCCGGTAATTCAAGGTTACCTCTCTGCAGGACTTGCGTACTTGATTTTAAAGTATATTGAGAAGAAAGTGCTAAAGGAAAAAATACCAGAAGAGATACGCCCGGAAATGGAAATATAGTAGGATCACATAAGCAAATTGAAAGGAGAACAAAAATGTATAATTTCGAATTAAGTAAAGCGGCAGATGATTTAATGCTAGGGATGTTTGGTGTGAAAAAAAATGAAAATGTAGTTATTACATGCGATACTTTATCCAATATGGATGTAGTCGAAGCATGTGCGGCGAGTGTATATAAGGTGGGTGCTTTCCCTACGGTTATGAAAATCGCAGCCCCGGATTGTGTTGGTAAAGCAACCGACCCACAGATTCCTGTAAAAGTTTTGACCGGTGCAATTATGGAAGCAGATGTATGGTTAGAATTAAATAAACAGTGGATTCAGTACTCTTCTGTGTATGAGTATTGTGAGGAACACAATAAGAAGCTTCGTTATATGTGTTTAGTAGGATATGATGCAGAGCGTATGGTACGTACAATCAGCAAAGTAGAGCGAGAAAAATTGGCTGTGTTTATGAAAGCAACAAGAGATTTGCATCTGAAAGCAAAAAAAATGAGGATCACAACACCTGCGGGCACAGATGTACATTTTGAACTGGATCATAATAACTATTTTGCATGTGACTGCGGAGAAGCGAATGTGCCAGGGATGCATATGCTCACTGGACAGTTGAATGTTGTCCCGAAACTCAACACAGTGAACGGCACAATCGTTTACGATGGATGCATTGATCCACCGTTCAGCAGAATTCCGAACACGCCGGTTAGACTTACAGTTGAAAACAGTAAAATTGTAGCAATTGATGGCGGTAGCGAAGCGGTAGAGTTTAAAAAATATTTGGAAGCTTTTGGAGATCCGAATATGCTAAAAATGGCACATGTTGCATATGGTTTTAATACTGGAGCTCAGATGACAGGCTATATTGTTGAAGATGAGAGAGTGTGGGGATGCACCGAATGGGGAATCGGATATGTAAGCCCAACCGATTTGCCGCCATATGGACAGGATGCGATTTCACATTGTGATGGATTATGCGTTAATTCCTCCGTGTGGTTGGACGACAGGCAGATCATGGATGAAGGTAAAATTGTTGATCCGGAATTGAAGAAGTTATCACCAAGATAGAAATTTTTAAAATGGATCGGTCTTCCGGTCCGTTTTAAATATTAGAAGAAAGGATTCTGCAAATGAAATGTTTTTTTGAGTTACTTGACCAAAAGGGTTTAACATCTTTTAAGATTAGATATAATTATAAAACAGATATATTTCGCTTTGAACTGGCAAAGGAATGGGAGAAAGAAACAGATTTTTCTTTATATCCAAGTGCTTTTTCAGAACGAGACATTTTAATACAAAATACGGTCAGCTACAATACAGAGGAGTGCGTTAAAATCATTAGTGAAGCTGAGATGATGGAATATTTGCAAGAAATCATGCAATTAATCCGCAAAGGTAAACATTCAGGAATGGAAATGTACTATAACAAAAAAAAGAAGATTAAGTTTGTTTTGTATGAACACAGTACAAAACGCGGGATGATGAACAAGAGTCAAGCAACTGTATGCGGCGGAATAAGGCGCCATCCTCAAAATTTAATTGAAAAAGAAGTCTTAGAAGACGGATTAAATCTTTCGCGCGCTATGAGTTTTAAAAACTATGCAGCAGGCATACCGTTCGGCGGATGCAAGGCAACAGTCCAAATGGAGGGGAATGAGCTTTATGATAGAGAAACGCTGGGGTTCTTGGGTTTTGTGATTGATCGAAGCAGATGTTTAGTGGCACCAGACATGAATCTGCCAGCAATGCTGGCAGATTTGTTGAAAGAGGAACGAATTACAATGCAGTGTGTTGGAGGGGAAAATGCGAAAATAGGGTCTACAGGAAAGCCAACGGCATATGGAGTATATCTTTCAATGAAAGAAGCGGTTTACCATAAAGAAGGAACGAAAAGTTTACAAGGTAAGACTATTGCATTAATGGGTCTTGGCGCGGTCGGCAAAAATCTGGCAGAATATTTACTTGAAGAGGATGTAACTCTGTATATTGCAGATATTGACGAAGAAAAAGTGAGAAAATTTATTCAAAATCACTCGCAAAAGAGAATATTTCTTACAAAAAATGAAGAATTAATTGAAATGAAAGCAGACATTTTATCACTTTGTGCGGCTGGGGGTATTATCAATGAAAATAATATACCGCGACTCAACTGTAGATACATATGGGGATCTGCAAATAATCAATTAAGAGCAGCCTCTCCTGATGAAGAGCTTCTGCTTGCACAAAAACTGATGGATAGAGATATACTTTACCAAGCTGAGTGGTGGCATAATACGGCTGGCGTAATCTGCATGGCAGAAGAATATTTATATGACGGATCTGCGGAAACTTTATTTAAGAAGATTGAAAGAATCATACCTACAGCAACAAGAGAAAATCTACAAGAGGCAGCGCGGCTTGAGATAACTCCAACGGCATGTTGTTATAAAAAAAGTGAGGCAGCAATATATTAATGAGAATGTATAAGGCATAGGAGTGAATATACATGAAAGCAAAACATTTCGTACAAGAAAATTTGACTTCGATAACAGAAGATATTTGCAAGTTAGTAAGTATAAATACCGTAAATGACACGGCAAGACCCGGAAAGCCATTTGGAGACGGCATTGATAAAGGTCTCAAATTTCTTTTGAAATTAGGAAAAGAACTAGGCTTTGATACGAATAATTTTGACGGATATGTGGGTGAAATATCTATAGGAAGCGGGAACGAAACAATTGGAATATTGGGTCATGTGGATGTAGTAGAAGGCGGTGATGGATGGAAAACTGATCCATTTCAGGCGACTGTCATAAGCGAAACCATTTATGGTCGTGGAACAGTCGATGATAAAGGACCGCTCATATGTTCTCTTTATGCTATGAAATATTTAAAAGAGCAAGGAATGATACCTTCAAACAAAAAAATAAAAATGATTATTGGAACCGATGAAGAAAGAACATGGCAAGGAATAAATTACTATAAAGAAAGAAGTAATGATATTCCGAAATCGTCAATTGTTGTTGATGGGAATTTTCCGATTATATATTGTGAAAAAGGTCTGATTGATTTTAATTTACATTACAAAAGGAAAAAAACAGATAAAGAGAAAATTTTTATAAACTATTTAAAAGGTGGAACCGGACGCAATGTTGTACCGGCGGAAGCAGAGTGCGAATTAAGCTGGGACGATTTGAACGAAAGTGATGTAAATAAAATCTTAGAATTCTTATGCGGAGAAGATATATTTACAGAGCGAAGAAGCAAAGACAAATTATATTTAAAGGTAAAAGGAATTGCAACTCACGCAATGAACCCGGAAAAAGGGAAAAACGCACTATCAGAATTGCTTCAGATTTTAAAAAATCTCTCAGAGTATATAGGATTTACTGCAAATGCATTTATTGAAGATTACAATAGGGCTATCGGAAGTTCTTGTCATGGTGAACTGTTAGGATTAGAGATGGAAGATAAGGAAAGCGGAAAACTAACTTTTAATGTTGGTCGTGTGTCTATGAAATCGAAAGAAATAATGCTGGAATGTAATATCAGATATCCCGCAACATGTGCATATCAGAATATATGCGAACAAATGAAGCAAGAACTGAATATTTTGAATTTTGAGTATGAAGAAGTGGACCATCTCCTTCCTATTTTTTTAGAGCAAAATGATACAATTGTAAAAGAATTGATGCGAGCATATCAGGAGGTAACTAACGATTTTAATACACCGCCACTTGCGATTGGAGGAGCGACCTATGCAAGGGCATTGGAACATGCGGTTGCTTTCGGTCCGATTTTTCCTGGTCAGGAAGATCTTACGCATGAGGCTAATGAAAATATAAGTATTTCGGATGTGGAAGTTATTACTGAAATCTACATCGAAGGATTATTAAGATTATTGGAGCAGTAAAACAAATGGAAGTTAAAACAGAAGATATTTCAAGATATAAAAAAATAATAAGTCCGGAGCCTATTCTATTTTTAGCCGGTTTCAGCGTATTTTTCGGACTCATCGGACAGAAAATGGGTGCGATTAATCTGGTAAATACCATGATGAATACAGCATCAGCATTGCTGACGGATACGGTGTGGTATATCATGGCAATTGCGGTTTTGGCAGGAGCCTTAGGCGCACTGCTTACAGAATTCGGAGTGGTTGCGCTTCTGAACAAAATTCTTTCGCCGCTTATCAAACCTTTGTACGGAATGCCGGGGGCAAGCATGATAGGAATTCTTACGGCATTTTTGTCGGACAATCCCGCAATCCTAACGCTTGCGGACGATAAAAATTTCCGCCGGTTTTTTAAAAAATATCAGATTCCGGCACTTGCGAATGTAGGGACAGCCTTTGGCATGGGTATGATAGTCATAACCTTTATGATTGGGCTCAGTAGTTTATCCGGCACAAATTTCGTTTCGGCTGTTGTAATTGGATTTTTGGGTGCGGTAGTCGGAAGCGTTATAAGCACGAGACTTATGCTTTTAAAGACAGCAAAACTCTTCGGAAAGGATGAAATGGCAGACAACGGAGCGGATTTTGGAAATGAGACTCTCGAACTTCGCAGCATTAGAGAAGGTGGAGTCGGCAAAAGATTCTTAGAGGCACTTTTATCCGGAGGGAAAAGCGGTGTTAGAATGGGACTGGGTATTATCCCCGGAGTGCTGATTATCTGCACGATTGTGATGATTCTTACAAATGGTCCGGGAGAAAATGGCGTTTACACCGGTGCCGCGTATGAGGGAATTTCTTTTTTACCGTGGTTTGCGGATAAATTAGGATTTATTTTGGAGCCACTGTTTGGCTTCGCGTATGATGGAGCAATTGCGGTTCCGATTACGGCACTTGGTTCCGCAGGCGCGGCATTAGGACTGATTCCGGAAATGGTTGAGCAAGGATTGATTGGCGGAAACGAAATTGCGGTATTCACAGCAATGTGTATGTGTTGGAGCGGATACTTGAGCACTCATATTGCGATGATGGATGAATTGGGATGCCGTCAGCTGACAGGACATGCTATCTTAAGCCATACAATCGGTGGTTTAGCAGCCGGTATAAGTGCACATTTGATTTATGTGTGCATCATGTGAAACATGTCAGAAACAAATATAACAGAGATGTGCCGTCGGCACGCCTCTGTTATTTTGTTATGTTATATTTTAAACCTGTCAATGGAAATGTCGGCGAATTCGATTTCGGTTTCTTCGAGGAACATCAGCATATAGATCGGCAAATAAGTAATTTTGCCGTTGCGCTCAACATTGGAATTGGAAAAGACGACGGCCTCGTTAAGATGGTAATTTTCGTTTTGCATTACCTGCGCCAACGCGGAATGCTTCTTGTAATCCTTGCCGCTTTTTACTTCAATCGGCAAGACCTCACCGTCATGTTCAATGACAAAATCAAGCTCGCCGAACTTTTTATTATTGTAATAATAGCAGTTAT
>FR881983.1:0-2899 GCA_000435615.1 Firmicutes bacterium CAG:238
CGTTAAGCATGCAGTATCAATCCCGGTCATCGGAAACGGCGATGTGACGGACGGCGCGTCCGGAATGAGCATGATGGATGAAACCGGATGCGATTTTGTCATGGTCGGACGCGGCGCACTCGGAAATCCGTGGATTTTCAGAGAACTGAATGCCGCATGGAAGGGTACTGAGCCGCCTGCTGCCCCGAGCATGGAAGACAAGAAACAGATGATGATAAGGCATTTTCGCGACGTCCTTGCGCTGAAAGGCGAGTATGCGGCGGTTCGCGAGATGCGAAAGCATGTCGGCTGGTATCTGAAGGGCCTGCCGGGCTCGGCAGCTTTTCGCGGCATGGTAAATCAGATTACAAAGGCGCAGGAACTCGAAAGCGCCATAAGAAATCTTGGATGCAGATAGCTTAAACAGCCAAGTTTCAAGGGAAAACAGATGAAAGAGTTATTTGAGATTTTTATTGCTTCCGCCAAGGTGGGAGCCTTGACGTTCGGCGGCGGATATGCGATGCTGCCGATTTTACAGAGAGAGATAGTCGAAAACAAAGGGTGGAATTCCGAAGCGGAAATCCTGGATTATTATGCGCTGGCGCAGTGCCTTCCGGGGATTCTGATGGTGAACACCCTTGCTTTTGTCGGAAAAAACAGAAAAGGCAATATCGGAGCGGTCTTTGCTGCACTTGGAGCGGCCGCTCCTTCCTTTCTTATAATCACCATTATTGCGACGGTGCTCACGGCATTTGCAGATGTTCCCGCGGTCAAAAATGCTTTTGCGGGGATCAGGGTCTGCGTGTGCGTGCTGATTTTTAATGCCATAACCAAACTTTGGAAAAGTGCAATTGCGGACATTAAATGTCTTCTGTTGTTCCTGGCGGTTTTGACTGCGTCGCTCTTGCTGGATGTGACTCCGATTCTGTTCGTTGTCGTTTCGGCGCTCCTTGGAATTGCAATTACAATGCTTTCGGTGCGCAAAACATCCGGTGCGCATGCGGATGACGCGCAGGAAGGGGGTGCATCGAAATGATACAACTCCGGCTGTTCTATGAATTTCTCAAGATCGGACTCTTTGCGGTCGGCGGCGGCATGGCAGCGCTTCCGTTCATACAGGACATGGCAGAGCGCACAGGCTGGTGCACGAGTGCACAGATTGCGGATATGCTTGCGGTTTCCGAATCCACGCCCGGGCCGATCGGAATCAACATGGCAACCTATGTGGGCTTTGAAGTCGGCGGAATTACGGGTGCCCTGGCCGCAACGCTGGGTGTTGTGATTCCCGGAGTCATTCTCGTCATCCTTGTGATGGCGATAATCGGCAAGTTCCGCGGAAACAAGCTCGTCGAAGGTGCCTTTTACGGACTGCGGCCTGCATCGACGGCGTTGATTGCCGCTGCCGGGGTTTTGGTGTGTGAGATTACGTTTTTAAACCTTGATTTGTATGCGGAGACAGAGAATATCGCAAACCTTTTGAACTTCAAAGCTTTTGTGCTTGCGGCTGTTTTGCTCGTCCTTACGCGTGCCGTAAAACCCACAAAAAATCTGCACCCTGTCATTTTTATTGCTTTTTCCGCGGTGGTGGGAATTGCGTTTTCCTTTGCGGGTGTGTAGTTGACACGGCATTGAATTGCCACTATAATAAACATATCTATACGAAATTTTAGCAATAAGAATTAACAATTTTGGAGGAAATCATTATGCAACAGAAATCAACTGCAAAACTGGTTGTATGCATTGTGGGCACGGTGGTGTTTGCCTTGCTTGGAATCAGAAACTTTGTATCTTTGGTACAGGACCTCGGATTCCTTATTGAAGGGTACGGCGGACTCTCGTTCCTTTTGAGAGATTTAGTCGGCGTGCTCGGATATTTGGTACTGGCAGCCGGAACTTTGATGCTCGGCCTCGACAAGGCGGACAAAAAACTTGGAATCCTTGCTTTTGCCGGTGCGTGTGCCGCAGCACTTTCTCAGTTTATATCTCTCATCATGGGATTTTCATACGGAAACTATCTTGTATGGAACAGCTATTTATATGAGGAAAAATTCAACTTCCTCTGTTTCCTGCCGAGCTTCTTTGAATTCCTTGCATATGCAGCTTTTGCACTTGCTTTGGCGTTCGGCCTTTTAAAAGCGCTTTCCACAAAGAAAGCTCTGTTTAAGAATCTTTGGTTTGTACCGGCAGCAGTTCTTCTGTTTGCAAGAATTATCTTTGTAATCTGCTATGCAATCTACGATTATGATTGGTACGGTGCATACGGGATGTCATTTTTCGGCGTAGTCTGGACTGTATTTGAGCTTGTGGGAATGTGTACAGGCGGAATCCTTGTGCTCAACCCGGGAATTCTTCCGGCATCCGCACCGCAGGCATCCGCACAGCAGGCATATGCACAGCCTGACGGAAGCTATGCGGCACCGGGCGGATATGCACAGCCGGGCGCGCAGACTTACGGTACCCAGGCCGAGGCGCAGGCACGCCAGTATTATGCACAGCCGCAGAAACCGGACGGTTATTGCGATATGCTTAAGCATGTATTGCTCCTGCTTTTCACTTTTGGTATCTGGCAGTTTATTTGGATTTACAGAACCACGGAGTTCTTAAACCGTACACCGAATGAATCTCCGAGAAGCGGAGTTTCTCAGCTCCTGCTTTGCATGTTCGTTCCGTTTTACATCATTTACTGGGTTTACGCAAGCTGTAAGAGAATCGACAAGCTGGCATATTACAACGGCATTCAGGGTGAAATTACGGTTATGTGCGTACTGTTTGAAATCTTTATAGCAATTCTTGCTCCGATTTTCATGCAGGATAAACTCAACAATATTGTTACATTCAGGAATATTCCGCCGGCCGGAGTGGACCCTGCATATCAGCAGGCACAGCAGGCGGCATGGCAGCAGCAGGCACAAGCGCAGAC
>FR881983.1:3043-4604 GCA_000435615.1 Firmicutes bacterium CAG:238
CAGCAGACCGCAGAACCTGTAGTAACGCCTGTGCAGCAGACCGCAGAACCTGTAGTAACGCCGATTGAACCGGCAGAAGACGAAAATTAACAATAGACGCAAAATGCGGAGAGCCTCCCGGCTCTCCGTTTGATAGTTTACACAAGAGGGATTTTACAATGAGAAGAAAAAACATGCTCAAAAAAGTATTTGCACTTACCGCAGCACTGACACTTCTGACGACACTTGCCGCATGCGGAAACAGCGATGACAACAAAAATGTCGAACCGGGCAGCACACAGGTGCAGGTGGACCAAATCACCTGTCATGCGAAATATAAGGAAGTGATGCAGAACATGCTCGATAACCGCGTTTTTCCAAACGGTGAGCAGCTCTATGTGAACGATGGGGATGAGGCCTCCGTATGGGGCGATAACCAATTTGCGATTACGGATATCGACGGGGACGGCATGGACGAACTTCTCATTAATTTCAACAACGCACCGGTAGTCGGCGAGGTTTTTTATATCTTTAAGTATGACCAGGAAAAAGATGCGATTACGGAAGAATTTTCGGAATTTCCGGCTGTGGACTTTTTCGATAACGGCTATGTGACGGTGGGAGCATCCCATAATCAGGGGCTGGCGGGAGATTTCTGGCCTTACGAAATCTACAAGTATGACGCAGACAAAGATGCGTACGAAATGAAGTATTACATAGACGCATGGAGCAAGGAATTTTTCCCGGAAGACTTCGACGGCAATCCGTATCCTGACGCTGTTGACACGAGCAAAACCGGGCTCGTTTACTACATCTACGAAGATCTGGCCAAGTCCGTGGATCCGGTCGATAAATCCGCTTACGATAAAATCGTCGCAGAGACATACGGCCCGGCAGCGGAAGTCACAGTGGATTATAAAGACATCACACAGGAAAACATCAACGCAATAACTTCGGCCTGATACTGGTGGAGTAAGATTACAAATCATCCACGCACAGTCGCGTGGATGCACATAGACAAAAATAGGAAGCCCACGCAGGCTTCCTATTTTGACAAATTCAATTATTTAAAATTACAACTTTTCGACCTCTTCAGTAGAAAGTCCGGTTATTTCTGCGATGTCAGCGGTCGGGATTTTTTTCGCCTTCATGCTTTTCGCAATTTCGCGCTTTTCCTGTGCGGCTCCGGCAGCCTCGCCCTCGTCGTAGCCATAGCGCCAACGAATCCTCATTTCTTCTTCTATCGTCATAATCTCTGTCACCTCCGCGTCTCGGTTGACTTCCTCAACCTTTTCGTGAATGCGTTTGACGAAATCGTCATTTTCGTCGACTTCCTCGCGCTCCACATAGGTAAAGAAAGTTTCCAGTTCTTTCGGAATCTTGCCCTTCGGACAATCAATTGCTAAGATTATTGTATAGGTTTCATCGTTTAATTGCAACTGTAAATTTTTATCTATCATTTGAAATTGATAGACTGCTTCGCCCATTTCAAACGGGTCTTTCATACAGATAAAAATGACATAGCTCGGCTTGAGGTCTTTAATGCTGTCTTTATTCAGACGCGTTTTGCGGCTCGCCGCCG